>JBHEPQ010000045.1:0-13327 GCA_046260215.1 Chromatocurvus sp. | reverse complement strand
CCACCTTGAATCGTCAGCGGGCAACCTTGCCTCGGCAGATGCGACTTCGGAGAAAGAGGCGGCCGAGGCGGCACGCAAGGCGGGTTAACGCGATAGCTCGCAACGGGCGGCGTCTTCCTGCAGGCGTCGCCGCAATCTGATTTCAACTTCTTCCCGCGTCTCACTCACTGCAGCAGCAAGTGGCGGCGCGAGATTGTCTACCTGCACATCTCTTACCAGGGCTGAGGCGCGATCAAGGCACCCGTTCTGCAGTAGGAGATCGGCCAGATTGTTGCGCCCGGCTGCATGATCCGGATCCTGGCGCAGCAGCCTCACGTAAATATCTTCAGCTGAGTCATTTTCGCCCCCGCGACGCAGCGCATTTGCGGCGCCGAACAGAACGTCGGCATCGTCGGGCCAGCGCAGCAGCAGTTCCTGCCAGGCCGCAATCGCCGAATCGGCCGTGAGGAAGGCTTCGGCATCAGCAATGGCCCGGGCGACCGGCGCGGCGAATGGCTGACTGGCGGGGATTTGCCCGGGTGGCAGCACGACCATGCCCCAGTAGTCCCCGCGCTGCCAACTACTCATGAAACGCTGCACAGATTCGCGGCGGGACTTCTCGTCACCAGAGCGCAGGATAAACACGTCGTCGCGCGGAGAGTAGCCGACGACCACGGCATAGTGCCAGCGTGGCAGGCTCTCGAGACCCAGATTCTGCAGCACGAGTACCGGGTGGCCAGCCGCGAGCTCCGCCGCCAGGGCTGCCGGACCAGCGTGAATAACGTGGGGAATGCGACCGGCGCGACGCGCCGCTGCGAGCATTTCAGGCTGCAGACTTCCCTGCCGTCGCGGCAGATAAATACGGGAGACCAGCGTTGGCATATCGACCCTGGCGCCGCTCCACCCCAGCACCGTGGCCAGTGCGGCCGGCCCGCACTGGTATTGCGTCTGCGGGTAGAAGGGCACGGATGTCAGTTCGGTTGCCGGCGGTGCGTTAAAGAGAATCTCGCGGCCCGCACAGCCAGTGACCAACACCGGCAGAATGACCCACAGGCAAACGCTAGATCGCAGTGAAAATATCCGTGACACCCACCAGTTCCAGCACGAGCAGAACGACAAACAACACACCGAGGGTGCCTGCAATACCACCCGCCGGCAGTTCATCCATGCGCTCAGCCAGTAACTGAAGTTCCTCCTGAGAAAGCGCCGCGACCCGGGCCAGCGCATCCTGGTTGGTAACACCCAGCGCGACCAGGCGCTGCTGTACCGACTCACGGAGTTGGGCGGCATCGCTCACAGCCGCCTGTGACGACTGCAGGTGTTCCGCAGTGCTGATCACCGCCGTCTGACCTGACGTTGCCCAGCCGGCGACCAACAGGACCAGCACCTTGAGCCAGACCATCAAACGAAGACCCTTCATGTTGTCACTCCTTTTCTCCCTTCACTCAACCGCCTACTGGAGTATACCGGATCGGCATTCCCTTATCCTCTACCCCGATACCGCGATGCGGCGATGCCCGCCGCAGCTAGCCGCCGAACCCGTCACCCGCGTCTTCGGCCGCAAGGCGCACCAGCCGGCTGTCCGCCACCGCGACCTGGCGGTGCACCACGATCGCCTGGTAGTCCGGGTCCGTCACCATCGCCATGAACGCCCCGGCATCGGGATAGCGGGCCACAAAGGCCACATCCCAGGCCTCATCCGCCGGCCCGATCAGCATGCACTCGCCACGCCCGCGCCACAGTATTTCGCCGCCGAGCTTACGGAATATGGGAGCGCTGTGTTTGCCATAGCGGGCATAGGCCCGGGCGCCGCTTACCTCCTCACCGTCGGGATACTCGGCCGTTTCGTTGAAGCGAATAAGATTCAACATGAGAATGGGCGTATCGCGGGGCAGCGCCTTAAAAGCATCGAATTGCTCGCGGGTGGGATCTACGGAACTCATGGCTGGCCTCCCGGCACAGGAATACGAAGCGTGAAAACTGACATGCCCGGTGTTGATTGACAAGAGCGGCAGCGAACATCACACGGCAGACTCTGCCCGTCTGTTAAACTCTGTCAGGTTTACGGGGCGCTCGAACTGAGCGCCCCGACATAGCGGGTATTTCTGTGGCGAAGCAAAAGTTCTATGTGGTCTGGCGCGGCACTGCGCCGGGCATCTATACAAGCTGGCCGGAGGCGGAGAAACAGGTCAAGGGTGTGGCCGGCGCCCGCTATAGGAGCTTTCCCAGCCGGGCAGCGGCAGAAGCGGCGCTGCAGACCGGTCCGGGCACGGCATCAGCTGGTAAAAAAACGACCTCCGGTGCAAAAAAAGCGCGTGCAACGGCTGGCGTCGGGCGCGGGGCGGTGCGCTGGCACGAGGTCGACATCTACTGCGACGGCGGCTGCGATCCGAACCCGGGGCCTGCGGGTACGGGTCTTGCCGTGTACCGGGATCACGAGTTATCTGAACTGTGGTACGGCCTGTACAACCCCGCCGGGACCAATAACACCGCGGAACTGCAGGGTCTGCTCCACGCGCTGGAGCTGGCGAGGCCTTACGTCGACCAGGGCCGACAGACGGCGATTCACTGCGACTCCCGCTATGCCATCGACTGCGTCACGAAATGGGCCTTTGGCTGGAAATCCCGCGGCTGGACGCGCAAGACCGGACCGATCATGAATCTCGAGCTGATCCAGACTGCACATGCCCGCTACCTGGAACTGGTCGACAGCGTGACTGTTCTGCACGTGCCGGGACACGCGGGCATCGAGGGCAATGAACTCGCCGACAGGATGTCCATGCTGGCCATTGCGCGCGCGGAAAAAGATCTTGTCGCCTACACCGCGCCGTTCGACGTGCCCGCGCTTCTGGCTCTCGAGCGTGGTTGACGCACGCCGCCGGCGCCAACAGCTGCTGGTCCAGAGGCTCCAGATGCCAGTCCGGCGTCATCAGCTGCTGGTCCAGAGCCAACAGCTGCTAGTCCGGCGCCAGGCGCAGATAAACCCAGGCCTGCTCACCGCTCGCCAGGGTGGCCAGGATGCGCTCATAGCGGATACCCAGCCGCTCATAACGATCCAGCCGGCCCAGCGATCGGGCGCCCACGATAAACACCTCGCCCTCGGTTCGCGCCCCCTCCTGGCGCTCGAGATCCAGGCCACGCTGTGCGAAGCCGGGAAGAATCGCCTCGCGGGTATCGATCCAGCGTCCGGTCACCAGGCGACGCACCAGAGGCTGGCGCAGGGTGCCGTAGACAAACACGCGGTGATCGCGATCCGGGGCGATCGCGGCGAGATCGGCCGGGGGCGTGTAGCCATAGGGGCTGATCCAGGTGAACCAGCCCGCGACCAGGGCCGCCGCCAACGCCAGCGGAAACACCCACAGCAGGCGCAGGCTCCCGCGCTGGTGAAACGGCTGTCGCCGTCGCTCGCTGGCGTATTCAGGCTCGCGGTTGTGACCGAAGTCGGGGGTATTTCGCACGCATCTCCTTGCGCCGCCAAATCGCTTCTCGAGGAGCCCGGTGGAAGATGACCTTCTCCGAGCAGCGCGTCCGCAATGACACACAGCGCTGGTTACAGGGGGTCGTCATCGCGCTCAACCTCTGCCCCTTCGCCGGACGCGAAGTGAGTGCCGGTCGCGTCCGCTACCGGGTCACGGACAGCGACACGGAGGAGGGGCTGCTGCAGGTGCTGGAAGACGAGATCCACCACCTGCGGGACCACAGCCACACCGCGACCACCCTGTTGATTCACCCCGGCGTTCTCCAGGATTTTGACGCCTACAACCAGTTCCTGGACCTGGCCGAAAGCCTGCTGGACAGGCTGGGCGCGATCGGCGAACTGCAGATTGCCAGTTTTCACCCGGCCTACCGTTTCGCCGGTACCGGCCATCAGGATCCCGGCAACTACAGTAATCGCTCACCCTACCCCATGCTGCACCTGCTGCGCGAGGCGGACGTGGAAAAGGCCATCGACAGTCATCCCGACGTCGACGCCATCCCGGAACGCAATATCGCCTGCCTCGAACGCCTGGGGCTGCAGCACCTGACTCGACTGCTGGCCAGCTGCCAGGGAAATTGATCCCGGCGGACCGGGCGCCGGGCGCCGGGCGCCGGCCGCCGGTCGCCGGCCGCCGCGCCCGAGCGCGGAAAGACCCCGCGCCCTCCCCCTAACGCTTCGGGCCGACCCAGACCTGCTGCGCGTTGACGAACTCGTGAATGCCGTGGGGGCCCAGCTCGCGACCGTAGCCAGAGCGCTTGATCCCGCCACTCGGGAGGCGCGGATCCGTCTTGACGATCCCGTTTACCGCCACCTGACCCGCCTGCAGTTCCCGGGCGATGGCCTCGCCGCGGGACGCTTCTGTCCACACGCCGGCCGCCAGGCCATATTCGGTCGCGTTGGCTATCTCTACCGCCTGCTGCGCTGACTCCGCGCGCATCACTGCGGCCACCGGGCCGAAGGTCTCCTCCCGGCAGGCCGTCATGTCACTGGTGACATCCGCCAGTAAGGTGACCGGATAGAAAAAGCCGGGCGTTGATGGCAGCGTGCCGCCCATCAGGCAGCGCGCGCCCGCAGCAACCGTTTCCTCCCCCTGCCGGTGCAGCTCATCGCGCAGTTCCGCCCGCGCGATCGGACCGAGATCGGTGCTTTCCTCACGCGGATCGCCCAGCTGCAGGCGACCCAGGCGCTCGGACAAGAGCTCGAGCATTTGCTCGTATACCGGCTCTTCGACAATGATGCGCTTGGCAGCAATACAGCTCTGCCCGGCGTTAATAATGCGCGACAGGGTGATGATGTCCGCGGCCTGCTCGAGGTCTGCATCGGCGAGAACGAGACAGGGATCGGAACCACCAAGCTCCAGCACGGCCGGCTTGATTTCCGAGGCGGCAATGGATGCCACTGCGGCACCGCCGCGGTCGGAACCGGTGAAGGAGACCGCCCGCACGCGCCGGTCGCGGATTACCGCCTCCACCTCGGGCGTCTCTAACGGCAGGTTCTGGCAAATGCCGGGGGGCGCCTCGACACGCTCGAACAGCGATGCGATCGCCTCGGCACAGGCGGGCACGTGCGGATCGTGTTTCATGACACAGGTATTACCCGCCATCAGGGTCGGCGCGATGAAGCGGAACGCCAGCCAGAAAGGCGCGTTCCAGGGCAGTATGCCGAGAACCACGCCGAGGGGCAGGTACTGCACATAACTGTGAGAGGCATCCGATGCCAGCGTCTGTGTGGCGAGATAGGATTCAGCATGCTCGGCATAGTGCTCGGCACACCAGGCGGCTTTCTCGACTTCGCCCCGGGCTTCCCGGATCGGCTTGCCCATCTCCGCTGTCATCAGCGGTGCAAGCTGCTCTACATCCTCCCGCATCAGCGCTGCGACATCCCGCAGCACCCGTGCCCGCTCGTCAAAGGTGGTGTATTGCCAGGATCGATAGCTGCCTTCTGCGTTGGCGAGGAGGGTCTCCACCTGCGCGCCGTCCGCGACCGGACGTTCATGCAGCTTTTCTCCCGTGGTCGGGTCTATCACTTTCAGCATAGTGGACAGGCTCCTTTCCTGTGCGCCCTCATGACGCTGAACCCCTGGAGGATTCCACTGATTTCAACGCCGACGACCGGTCACCCTGTTCGCGGGCAGACACGGCTCCGGGCTTGACCACAAAATCGCGATCGAGTGTAAAAAACGACTCACAGCCGGTTGCCGTTACGAGGATGGTGTCGGAAATGCCAACGGCCTTGTCGCCCTCCACGCCCCACATCCAGGGCAGGATATGAAAAGTCATGCCCTGCTGCAGCACCCGTGAGTCGCCCTGCTTGAGGCTAATGATGTAGCCCTCGTCCCAGCTCGGGGGGAACGCGATGCCGATGGAATAGCCCGAGCGCGTGATCAGCCGGGCGCCGACCATGTTGTCGGTAATGATCTTGCGGATCAGGTTATCGACGTCCGAGACGGTCAGCCCCGGTCGCACCTCGGCGTGCACCTCGTCCAGCGCAAACTTCATGCGCTCCTGGGCGCTGTGCATGGCTTCGGACAGCTCGCCACACACCACGGTGCGCATCATCGCCGTATGATAGCGACGATAGCAGCCGCCTACCTCGAGGAACACGTGCTCACCCGGCTGCACAGTGCGGCCTTCCCAGGTTGCATGACCGATCATGGATCGCGGACCGGACGTCACGTAGGGCATGACGGCCGGCGGCTCACCGCCGGCACGGAACATGGCCGCAGAGATAGCGGCGCCGATCTCGTTCTCGGTCACACCCGCTTCTGCCGCATCAAAGCCGGCCTGCATACCCGCCTCCGTGGCAATCGCCGCCTTTTTCATGACATCGATCTCGACCTCCGACTTGCACATCCGTCCCTCCTCGACAATGCCGAAGCAGTCGATGAGGTTGCCGTCGAGAAAGGTCGTGTGAATGCTGTCCTGGTGGTAGGCCGGGAAAAAATAGCTGTTGCGCTCGTAGCCGACCGTCTTGCCGTTCAGCCCGAACTCGCGCAGGGCTTCCACCAGCATCTGGATGGCGTCCCCCGTATCCGGGTAGGGGCGCGTTTTCTCGACCCAGGTCCGGGCGTGGATGTTCGACTCCTCAAGATGCCGGGTAATCATGAACGGTTCGTCGTCCAGCGGCACGACAAGGGCCTGGAAAAAGGAGTAACCCGTGGTCTGGTAATCTGTCAGGTACATCAGATTTTCCGGATCACTGATCACCACGGCGTCGAGAAGCCGCGCCGCCATGCGCTCCCGCAGCTGCGTGAGCCGGCGGACATATTCCTCGTACGGAAAAGTCATGTCATCGCGCTGTCTCATCCCGCTTCTACCTCTGCCGCGATGGCCTCCTTCAGGGTCGTCAGACCTTCCTGCAGATCGGCATCCGGGATCGTCAGCGGCGGTATCAGCTTGATGGTGCAGCCCCCGGTGCCGACCGCCCCCAACAGTGTGCCGTTCTCAAAACAGCGCTTCGCCACGGCCTTGGCCAGCGCGCCGTCGCCGAGATCTATGGCCTGCATCATGCCCTTGCCCCGCACCTGGAATGTGCGATCGCTGTAGCTGTCTACCATGGCCTGCAGGTGCCTCTCCATTTCCGCACCCTTGCGCTTGACGTCGTTCATCAGCTCGTCGTCGTCAAAATACCGCAGCGCCTCGACACCGGCCACGAATGACAGACCCTGGCCCCGGAAGGTCCCGGTGTGCTCGCCGGGCAGCCAGTGTTTGTCGTGCTCGGGCTTGGCAAGGTTCATCGCCAGGGGGGTGCCGAAACCGCCGATGCCTTTTGCCAGTGTAATAATATCCGGATCGAGCCCCATGCCGTCGAAGCTGAAGTAGCTGCCAGTCCGACCGCAGCCGGCCTGAATATCGTCGACGATAAACAGGGCACCGAGATCCCGGGCCAGCTTCTCGACCGCCTGCAGCCATTCGGCACTGGCCACGTGCACACCGCCCTCCGCCTGTATGGCTTCGACCAGAAAAGCCGCAGGTGGCTCCAGCCCGCTTGAGGAATCCTCATACTCCGCACGCAGACGCTCGACCGAGTCCAGGCCGCAGCCCAGGGTGCAACCTATGCACAGCTTCTCACAGCCGTAGGGCTGTCGCAGAACATAATTGAGAGGGACCCCCGCCGCGTTGCGGAAATAGCTGTTGGCAGTGGCGGCCAGCGAACCCAGGGTCATGCCGTGAAAACCGGAGGTATAGGCCACGACCGTCTGCCGACCGGTTACCTTGCGCGCCAGCTTGAGAGCGCTTTCCACCGCATTGGTGCCGGTGGGGCCCATGAACATCATCTTGTAGTCCCAGCCGCGGGGCTCAATGATGGTGGCGGCGAAGCGTTCGATGAACTCGCGTTTGGCCGTGGTGTGCATGTCGAGACCGTGAGCCACGCCATCGTTCTGGATGAACTCGATCAGCTTTTCCTTCATTCTCGGGTTGTTGTGGCCGAAGTTGAGCACCCCCGCGCCGGCAAAGAAATCGACGTAGGACTTGCCGTTCTCATCGACCTGTCGGGCGTTCGAGGCAGATTTAAAGACCGTCGGATAAAGACGGCAGTAGCCGCGGATTTCTGATTCCCACTTTGTAAATGCGTCCATGGTGACTCCTTGATTACGTATGATTACGGGTAGAAAGATTGATGGCCTGTCTCGATGCTGCCGCTCGACTGCACGTGTGGCAGTGGCTTAACCGGGCAAAGGCGCGCCGGCGAGGCGCGCATAGATGCGAGCTACATGGGGTATCAGCGCATCGTTGAAATCGTAGCGAGAGCTGTGACAGGGGACATCGTGGCGTTCCTGCCCGTCCCCCGCACCGATCAGCGCGAACGCCCCCGGCGTGTGCTTCAGGTAGTAGCTGAAATCCTCTGAAGCCATGATCGGCACCCGCACGGGCGCGTCCAGGGCGCCGGACCCGAATTCGTCAAGCAGAGCACCACGCATGATGGCCGCCTGTGCCGCGTGATTCACCGTGGGGTCGTAGCGGCGGAAGATGCTGACGTCGCATTCAGCGCCATAAGCACGCGCCGCCGACTCGGCGACCTCGACAATCATCGCCGACAGGGGCTCACGATCGAGGGGATCGGTAATGCGAAAGCTTCCTTCCAGCACGGCAATATCCGGAATCACGGTGACACCGCTGCGGGCGTCAATCGAGGTGATGCTGACAACCGTCGCGCCCTGGGCAGGCAGGCGCCGACTGACCACCTGCTGCATGGCCTGAACAATCGCCGAGGCGGCGAGCACCGGATCGCGACACAGCTCCGGCTGGCTTGCGTGCCCTCCCTGCCCGCGCACTTCGAGTCGAAACGTGCCGTTGCCGGCCATGACCGTAGCGTCCGGGCATACCGCCTGGCCAAGGGGTATCGCGGGCCAGTTGTGCCAGCCGAAAATGGCATCGATGCCACCGAGCGCACCCTCACGTATCATCGCTTCCGCCCCATGGCCGCCCTCTTCTGCCGGCTGGAACAGTAAGGTCACCGGCCCCGGAAGCGCATCCTCATGCGCCTTCAACCATTGGGCGGCGGCAAACAGTGTTGCGGTGTGCCCGTCGTGGCCGCAGGCGTGCATGCACCCGGGGTGATGCGAACTCCAGTCCACGCCGGAGTTCTCGTCGATCGGCAGGGCGTCGATATCCGCGCGCAGCGCGATGTGTCGACCCGAAGCCCCGGATGCCAGTGTCGCAACCGTGCCGGTGTCTGCGCAGGCGCGCCAGCGTATGCCGAGCCTGTCCAGCCGATGCCGTATCAGTGACGCGGTCTGGTGTTCTGACCAGCTGAGCTCGGGCAGCTGATGCAGCTCCCGGCGCAGGTCCACCGACGCATTCACCAGGCTTGACCAGGCGTGCCGTGTTTCTTCCTGGGTCAATGTTCCTCGCTTGTCGGAGCACGTGGGATTCCGACGTCTGCCACCCTTGTGTTGATCCGTGTACTGAGTGTTGATCCGTACTGATCCGGGACCCTATAAAAATTACAGGCTACGCCGGACGTTCAACCACTGATAACTTAAAGTTTAGCACACCGCACTTGCAAGGCTTTTCGGATGCTTTTCGGAGGCTTTTCGAACGCCCGCCGCGACCCTGTTCCGACAGAAAACACTGCCACGGACCCCGGGATTGCGCTATAACGGTGATATGGAAACGCGACAGCAACGAATGATACGGGAAATCGTCGACGGACCGGGAGAAAGCGCTGACACGTCGCTGCATCAGCAGGCGGCGCAGCACACCGACGACGATTATGTACCGCGAACCCTGACCCCCCACGAATGGGAGGCCTGGTATGCCGAGCACGGCGTACCGGAGGCTCATCGGCAGACAGCGAGCGCACCGAGCCCGACACCACCCTCCCGGTGGCGCGACTTGCTGGCCCGATTGATTCCCGGGTCGCAGCGCTGATCACCGGTAATCCCGCGGCAACGACGCAGCGCTGGTAAAAGCGGGCGCTTGCGGCTATCGTCCCGGCATGAATATCATCGCTGAAACACAAGTCGATACCATCGCCCACGCCTCCGTGCGTCCGCTGCAGAGCCTCGACCTGCTCTCAAAGCAGGAAATGGCCAGCCTCGCCAGCGCTAATCGTGAGCTGCACGAGCTGTTCCGACGCTGTGCCCTGGCGGTTCTCAATACCGGCGGCCACACCGATGACGCCCGCGCAGTCTACCAGCGGTACCGGGATTTCGATCTGCGCGTGGTGCCTGAATCCCGCGGACTGAAGCTGGAACTCGTACATGCGCCGGCGGAGGCCTTTGTCGATGGCCGTATGATCGAGGGCATCCTCAATCACCTGTTCGCGGCACTGCGGGATATCGTCTTCACACAGCACAAGCTGGAAAACCAGCTGGCTTTCGATCTGCACAGCTCTGCAGGAATTACAGATGCTGTATTCCGCATCCTGCGCAACGCTCACATCGTGCGCAGCGACGTGGCGCCCAGACTGGTTGTGTGCTGGGGTGGCCATGCCATCTCGCGGGAAGAATACGACTTCACCAAACAGGTGGGCTACCAGCTGGGCCTGCGCGGCCTGGATATCGCCACCGGGTGCGGTCCCGGCGCGATGAAGGGGCCGATGAAGGGCGCCGCGGTAGGCCACGCCAAGCAGAACGCCAGTGACAGTCGTTATGTCGGCATTACCGAGCCCGGCATTATTGCGGCGGAATCACCGAACCCGATCGTCAATCAGCTGGTCATATTGCCCGACATCGAAAAGCGCCTTGAGGCCTTTGTCCGCCTCGCCCATGCGATCATCGTGTTTCCGGGCGGCGCTGGCACCCTGGAGGAGATTCTGTTCCTCCTGGGCGTGAAGCTGCATCCGGATAACGCCGACCAGCCACTACCGCTGTTCTTCCTGGCCCCGCAGTGCAGCGCCGGCTATTTTGAGGAGATAGACAGCTTTTTGCGCAGCACCCTTGGCGACGATATCAGCGCCCACTACGAGATTATCGTCGGCGATCGCCAGATCGCCGCGCGGCGTGTAAAGGAGCGCGTCAAGGAAGTACGCCGCCACCGGGTGAAGCGCAAGGAATCCTTCAGCTTCAACTGGGATCTGGTGATCCCGGAGCCCCTGCAGCAGCCCTTTACCCCTACTCACGAAAACATGGCAGAGCTGAGACTACGGTCAGACAGCCCCAGGCACGAACTGGTGCGCGCCCTGCGCTGTGCCTTTTCAGGCATCGTCGCCGGCAACGTGAAGGATTTTGGCTTACAGGCTGTGGAGGCGTATGGCCCCTATCTGCTGTACGGTGATCCCGCCATCGGTGACCGGCTGAACCGGCTGCTGGAGAGCCTGGTGGACCAGGGCAGAATGAAGCTTGACGCGGCCAGCTACCGGCCCTGCTTCGAGCTGCGCCAGTCGCCTGCAGGCCACTGACGCACCTCAGACATTGCGCTCTAGGCGATTTCGACCAGCTCTATATCAAACGTCAGTGGCTCACCGGCAAGGGGATGATTGGCATCGACAGTGATCGCGTCGTCTTCTATTGCGGTTACCGTCAGGTTCATGACCTGGCCTTCGGGACTCTGCCCCTGCAGCTGCATACCGACAGCCGGCTCGACGTCCTCCGGCAGCGCCGTGTTGGGAACCTGTTGAACAAGCTGATCGTGACGTGGACCGTATGCGTCGTCGGGATCAATCGTCACCGACTTGCTCTCTCCGACCGCCATGCCCTCGACGGCTTTCTCGAAGCCGGGTATGACAGCACCGGCGCCGAGCGCGAACTCCAGCGGATCGCGGCCCTCGGACGAATCAAACTGCGTGCCATCCGTCAGTGTGCCGCTATAGTGGATTTTTACGGTGTCACCTGATTTGGCCTGACTCATGCGAACTGTCTCCTGTTCATGTGTGCGTGTCATTGACTGCGTGTCACTGCTTGCGTGCTTGGTAACATGGAAACGGTACGCACCGAAAACCACGCTTAAGGCGATTATCGTAACAAATTCAGCGGCGCAGAAAAACCGCAGCGAGGAGGTCAACAGCATGCGCAGAGTACCGGAATCCGATACCGCAACGCGCGTCGAGAGCGATGCTTTCGGCGAGATCGCCGTGGCGGCCGACCGCTACTGGGGGGCGCAGACCCAGCGCGCCATCGGCAACTTTGCCATCGGCACGGAGACAATGCCGATACCCCTCATACACGCACTCGGCACGGTCAAGTATTGCGCGGCGCGCTGCAATGGCGAGCTCGGCGAGCTACAGCCGGAGATTGCAGAGGCGCTGGCTGGCGCCGCCGGCGAAGTCATGCGCGGAGAATGGGACGATCACTTTCCAATATCTGTATGGCAGACCGGCTCCGGCACACAGACCAACATGAACGCCAATGAGGTGATCGCGAATCGCGCCAGTGAGCTGCTTGGCGGGGAACCCGGCAGCAAGCAGCCGGTGCACCCCAACGACCACTGTAACCGGGGCCAGTCCTCAAACGACAGCTTCCCCAGCGCGATGCATATCGCCGCCGCGCAGGCGTCCCACACTCACCTGCTGCCTGCCCTGCAGACGCTGCAGGCAACGCTGGACGCAAAAAGCCAGCGGTGGCGGCGTATCAACAAGATCGGACGCACGCACCTGCAGGACGCCACGCCGCTGACGCTGGGACAGGAGTTCTCGGGCTTTGCCGAACAGATCCGGCTCGGGCAACAGCGTATCAACACGGCCCTCGCCGACCTGTATCCACTCAGCCAGGGTGGGACTGCGGTGGGCACCGGGCTTAACTGTGCCCCGGGGTTTGCCGATCTGTTCGCGCGCCGGGTCGCAGAACTTACCGGCCTGCCCTTTACCAGCGCCGCAAACAAGTTCGAGAGCTCCGCCGCCCACGACGGCCTGGTCGCCTTCTCCGGCGCACTCAACACGCTGGCGGTCAGCCTGAACAAGATCAGCAACGACATCCGCCTGCTGGCTTCAGGGCCCCGCTGCGGGCTCGGCGAACTGCTGCTGCCAGAAAATGAGCCCGGATCCTCCATCATGCCGGGCAAGGTCAACCCCACCCAGTGTGAAGCGCTGTGCATGGTGTGCGCACAGGTTATCGGCAACCACGCCGCGGTCACGGCCGGGGGCATGCAGGGTCACCTGCAGCTGAATACGTTCAAACCCCTGATCATTTTCAACGTTCTGCAGAGCATCCGGCTGCTTTCAGACGCGGTGAACAGCTTTGAACGGCACTGCCTGAGCGGCGCCGAGCCCCATCGCGAGCAACTGCAACAGCATCTTGAGCAATCATTGATGCTGGTGACCGCGCTGGCCCCCCACATCGGCTACGACCGCGCTGCCGCCATTGCCAAGCATGCCCACCGTGAGGGCCTGTCGCTGCGCGAAGCGGCGCTGGCCGACGGCGAACTGGATGCCGCGACCTTCGACCGTCTGGTCGACGTCGATGCCATGACGGGCGCCGACTGACCCGCC
>JBHEPQ010000012.1:0-7001 GCA_046260215.1 Chromatocurvus sp. | reverse complement strand
CGCGGGTGGTGGCCTATGTGGAGGAGGTGTTTGATCTCTATCCTGACGAGCCGGCGCTGCAGCAGTTTGCCGACTGGTTCCGGGGGGCGTTGCTTCCGCGTGTACAGCGGCAATCCTGGTGGCACGAATGCGGGCGATGATTCTTGCCGCCGGGCGCGGCGAGCGCATGCGACCGCTCACGGATCATGTGCCCAAGCCTCTGCTGAAGGTCGGTGGCGTGCCGCTGATCGAGCATCACATACGGCGGCTTGTCGCGGCCGGTATCCCTGATCTGGTGGTCAATATATCCCACCTCGGCGAACAGATTGTCGATTGCTGCGGTGATGGCAGTCGCTGGGGCGCGCGCATCGCGTGGTCGCGCGAGGCAGCGCCGCTGGAGACCGCCGGCGGTATTCTGCGGGCGCTGCCGCTGCTGGACAGCAGCGTGTTCCTGGTGGTCAACGGCGACGTGTGGATGGACTTCGACGCCCGGGCACTGGCGGCCCGCGCCCGAGCTCTCCCCGCTGGCAGCGCTTACCTGCTTTTCGCAGAGAACCCGCCGCATCATCGCGGCGGGGATTTTGCACTGCAGGGTGAGCGGGTCGTGGCAGCGGGTGACGGGCAGGCCAGCGTGACGTTTACCGGCGTCGGAGCTTATCGGCGCGACTTTTTCGATAGCGCCGATGCCGCTGCCCGCAGTGGGCCTTTGCGCCCGCTGTTCGACCGCGCACTGGCAGACGGGCGCCTGTTCGGCGCTTACCACGCCGGCGACTGGGTGGACGTCGGTACGCCGGAGCGGCTGGCAGCGCTGCGCGATCGCGTCGCATCGGGTCCGATCGGGGCCAGGTCCCCGGGGGAGTGTTAGAATCCCCGCTCACTCACTATTTTACAGGGGATTGGCCATGGCTGATTACCAGATCGCACCTTCCATTCTGTCAGCGGATTTCGCCCGTCTGGGAGAGGAGGTCGATGCGGTGCTCGCCGCGGGTGCGGACATCGTGCACTTCGATGTGATGGATAATCATTATGTGCCAAATCTGACCATGGGTCCGATGGTGTGCAAGGCACTGCGCCGTCACGGCGTGACCGCACCCATCGACGTCCACCTGATGGTCAGCCCGGTGGATCGCCTGATAGGCAGTTTTGCCGAGGCCGGCGCCAGCTACATCACGTTCCATCCCGATGCCGTCACTCACGTCGACCGGTCTCTGCAGATGATACGGGACGCCGGCTGCCGCTCCGGGCTGGTGTTCAATCCACACATGGGCCTGGATGCGCTCGACTATGTGCTGGACAAGGTTGATATGGTGCTGCTCATGTCGGTTAATCCGGGCTTTGGCGGCCAGTCCTTTATCCCCGCGACGCTGGACAAATTGCGCGCCACACGTCGCCTCATTGATGGGTCCGGTCTCGATATCCGGCTTGAGGTCGACGGGGGGATCACGCCGTCCAATATCGCCGAGGTTGCCGCCGCCGGTGCCGATACCTTTGTCGCCGGTTCGGCCATTTTCGGCAAACCGGAGTACGCGGCCGTCATCAGCGAGATGCGCGCCGCCCTGGCGGAGACGTGAGGAAACGCTGTGACGCCGGCTGAATTCGATGCCCTGGCCGCGCAGGGCTTTAACCGCATTCCAATCAGTCTTGAGGTTCTGGCGGACGTCGAGACGCCGATAAGCACCTATCGCAAGCTCGCCGAGGGCCCGTATTCCTACCTGTTCGAGTCGGTACAGGGCGGCGAAAAGTGGGGACGCTATTCCATTATCGGTCTGCCCTGTCGCACGGTGCTGATTGTGCGCGGCCACTGTGTCGAGGAATGGCATGACGATGCGTGCCGGGAGCGCCACGAGGTCGATGACCCGCTGGCTTTCATCGAGACATACGCAGGGCGCTATCGCTGTGCACCGGTCGCCGACATGCCGGTGTTCCACGGCGGGCTGGTCGGCTATTTCAGCTACGATACGGTGCGCTATGTGGAGCCAAGACTTTCCGCCAGCTGCCCCCCGGATGTCATGGGTACGCCGGATATTCTGCTCATGCTGTCGGATGAGGTGCTGGTGTTTGACAACCTCGCGGGGACGCTGCGCCTGGTGGTGAACCTTGATCCCGCCGCGCCGGATGCGCTGGCCACGGGTCAGCAGCGCCTGAGAGAGCTGGCCGCGCGCCTGCACGGCCAGATGCCCGAGCTGCCCCCGGTCAACCTGGGCGCCCGTGATGAAGAGGCCCTGGAGAGCCGCGCTCGCTCCAGCCTGCGTCGCGAGGACTACGAGGCAGCCGTCGGGCGCGTACGCGAGTACGTGCTCGCCGGCGATGTCATGCAGGTAGTGCCGTCGCAGCGACTGAGCGTGCCGTTTGATGCGCCGCCGCTCAACCTGTATCGCGCGCTGCGAAACCTGAACCCCTCACCCTATCTGTATTTTCTCGACCTGGCGGAGTTTCAGGTGGTGGGCTCTTCACCGGAAATTCTCGCCCGCCTGCAGCAGGGTGAAGTGACCGTGCGGCCGATAGCCGGCACACGCAAGCGTGGACGCAACGAGGCCGAGGATGCTGCGCTGGAGGCGGAGCTGCTGGCGGACCCCAAGGAGATCGCCGAGCACCTGATGCTGATTGACCTGGGTCGCAACGATGTGGGGCGTATCGCCGAGACCGGCAGTGTCCGGCTTACCGAGAATATGCGGGTAGAGCGCTATTCCCACGTCATGCATATCGTCTCCAACGTGATCGGTCGGCTGTTGCCGGGCAGGACCGCGATGGATGTCCTGCGCGCAACCTTGCCTGCGGGCACCCTGAGCGGTGCACCGAAAATCCGTGCGATGGAAATCATTGATGAACTGGAGCCGGTTAAGCGCGGCGTCTATGGTGGTGCCGTGGGTTATCTGTCCTGGGCGGGTGACATGGACACCGCGATTTCCATCCGCACCGCCGTTATCAAGGATGGCGAGCTACACGTGCAGGCCGGCGCGGGTGTGGTCGCGGATTCTGTGCCGGCCAGCGAATGGGAGGAGACGCTGAACAAGGCAAGAGCGGTACTGCGGGCGGCGTCGATGGCGGCAACGGCGGATTAGCCGCGCCGCCACGAGGGCGCTCCTGCCGGTCTGGCCGCCACCGATCACCCCCCTGAGGCAGGCGACGAGAGCCTGCGTTATCGGAATACTGATCCGCTACTGCTCCAACAGCTACCGATCACGTCCCCCTCAGGCAGGCAACGAAAACCGGCATTATCGGAATACTGACCCGCTACTGCTCCAGCAGCGCCAACAGACTGTCCCCGTCCTTCGGCAGGCCCGCGGCGCCGGTGTCGCTGAACAGACTGTCGGCCAGGGAGCGTTTCTGCGCCTGCAGGGTCTGGATGCGCTCCTCGACGGTATCGGCGGCAATCAGCTTGTAGATGAATACGGGCTTGTCCTGGCCGATTCGATAAGCGCGGTCGCTGGCCTGGGCCTCCACGGCGGGGTTCCACCAGGGGTCGAGATGGATCACAACGTCGGCCGTGGTTAGATTGAGCCCACTGCCGCCGGCCTTCAGGCTGATCAGAAACACCGGCACCTCACCGCTTTGAAAGCGGTCGATGGCCTGCTGGCGTTTGCGGGTCTGGCCGGTCAGCTTGCTGTAGGTAATGTGCAGGGCCTTCAGCTCTGCCTCCACCAGCGTGAGCACCTCGGTAAACTGTGAGAACACCAGCAACCTGCGGCCTTCCTCAATCAGCTGTGGCACGGTTTCACGCAGCCATGCCAGCTTGGCGCTTTCGCGAATACTGGCCGCTTTTTCCAGCTTCACCAGGCGTGGATCTATGCAGGCCTGGCGCAGCTTGAGCAGGGCATCCAGAAACTGGATGTGGCTGCGCGCCATGCCCCGCTTTGCGACCAGCTCGCGGATGCGCTTCTGCATACTCACGCGGATGCTTTCATAAAGTGCCCGTTGCTGGCCCGCGAGTTCCACGTACTGCACGAGCGCTGTCTTCGGCTGCAGCTCGGACGCGACCTCTGCCTTGGTCCGGCGCAACAGGAACGGCGCCACCCGTGTCGCCAGCTGCAGCTGGCGATCCCGCTCACCGCGCTCTTCAATGGGCAGACGAAACTGTTGGCGAAACGCCTGCTGCCCACCCAGCAACCCGGGAAGGGCCACATCCATCAGGGCCCAGAGCTCCCCCAGATGGTTTTCCAGGGGCGTACCGGTGAGGCACAGATGGCAGTCCGCGCGCAGCTCGCGCACACGCCGGGCAAGTTTTGTCGCCGGGTTCTTGATCACCTGGGCCTCATCCAGCACCAGTAGTGCAAAGGCCTGCTCTTCATACTGCGCATGGTCTCGCAGCAGCAACGGGTAGGTGGTGACAACGACATCTACCCCGGGGACCTGCGGGAAACGCGAGTGGCGCTCGGGACCGTGGAGCAGCAGGCTGCGCAGGCCGGGGCAGAAAAGCTCGATTTCCCGCAGCCAGTTGCCGGCAACGCTGGTAGGCGCGAGGATCAGGGCCGGCCGGGTGAGTTCGCCGCCGTCCTTAAGGTGCTGGATCAGCGCCAGTGTCTGCAGGGTCTTGCCCAGCCCCATGTCGTCGGCGAGAATGCCGCCGAAGCCGTGGCTGAAGAGGAAATACAGCCAGTCCAGCCCCTGTTGCTGGTAGGGGCGCAGGGTGGCACGCAGCTTGGGGGAGGCGGGCACCGGTTGCAGCCCCCGGAATTCGCGCAGCTTTTGTGCCAGCGCGCGTGTCATCGGCGCGCCGCGATCCTCAAGCAGCGGCTCTTCGGGCAGTTGCGCGGCGCGGAAAGCGGGCAGGTGCACGCGGCCGTTCAGGGAGTGCTCACCAAACAGCGATTCGATCAGGTCGCGCAGAGCGCGCAGCGGCCTGGTGTCGATCTCCAGCCAGCCGGATTCATGCGATAGCAGAAATTCTTCCGGCGCACCCATTTCCAGCCAGTGACCGATAACGGCGTCGGTCGACAATTGTTTGTCGCCCGCGGTCAGCTTGAGCTCGAAGTCAAACCAGTGGCGTTCGCCGTCTTCCACAATGGTGTCCACCCGGACCTGCTCTACCGGCAGGGTGTAGCTGGAATCGCTTTGTATGTGCCAGCCCGCTTTCTGCAGCGCTGGAAACTGACTCGCCTCCAGGCGGCGCCAGAAGGGCAGTATATCGCCGGCATGCGGCACATCCGGCACCCAGACATACGACCACGTTCCAATGCTGGCATCCAGCGCCAGGCCTAGGTCCGCAAGCTGGTCGCAGAGGGCGATTTCCTGTTCCCAGTCGCGATTTATGAGCCACGAGCGGCCCTCTATTTCATGTAGCGTGTTGCTGGCGCCCTGCTCAACATAGTTGGGCGATACCCGCACCGGGCCATAGTCAAAATCCAGCAGCAGGCCGGGCACGCGAATGCCGCCGTCAGTATCGCCGGCCACCAGCGTGAGGTGTGGAACCGGGGTGTCGACCTCCGTCACGTCCGGCTCCGCCGGCAGCGGCAGCTGTGCCTGATCAAAGTGCCGCCGCAGCTGCAGGGCGACCCGAGTCATCTGCTCGCCGGGTATCGGCGGCATGTTCTGCAGCAGGCGCAGCTGCCGGGAGGGCAATGCGCTTTCAAGCAGGCCGACTTCGCCCCGCACCGCGTCGACGTAGTGGGGTGGCTCTACACTGATGATGTGCCATTCCTCCAGGCCTTCCGGCTGGCACTGCAGCTGCATCCCGTCCTCCAGTTCGCGCCAGTGCCAGAGCGCGGGGCGCTCTGGTCCGCGCCCCAACGGCCGGGAAGGGACCCCGATATGCAGGCGTCCGGTGTTGAGTGCACTGCGCAACGCCAGTCCGCCAATCTCGCTCTGCAGGCGGTAGCCGTGGGTATCCCGAAACGGCTGTAACATCTCGAGAAGCGGCTCGTCCTCCGGCTGCATGAAATCCGGGCGGTAATACCCCAGGTAGCCGGTATCCGCAGTGTAAAGTTGCACCCTGCTCCACTGACCATCCCGTCTCAGGTAGCCCTTGTAGACCAGAAGCTTCGTAAAACCCGGTTCCAGCTGCAGCGAGTAAAGCAGGTACTGGCGGGGGGGCTGCGGCAGCACCTGATCAGCCTGCGTCTGTTCCTGCAGTGTCTCGAGCCAGGCGTCCAGCGGGGAAACCGCCCGCTTTGCAGAGGAATTTTGCGTTAGCCATGCAAGTGCCGCGGCAACTCCGTGTTTGCAGTCTTCACCCACGGGACAGCTACAGTTCGAGTAAAGGTAGCCATCTTCCATATACAGGTATGCCGTGTAGATCCGCTGCCCGGAACCCCGTACCTCTGCGATGACCGTATCGCCCCGGATACCACGCAGGCGGACCCGCCCCTCAAGATAATAGGCCTTGCCGCGCTCGATCGTCGTCGCGCCGGCCATGTCCTCGATATGCTCATACGTAAATTGCATGGACTCTCCTGAGGTCGCGAGGCGCCTATAGTGTCACAGCGTGATGCAGGTGGGGAGGTCCTGATGGGCGGGTCATGGTGGGCGGGTCATGGTGGGTAGGTCCTGGTGGGTGGGTCTTGATAGGTGGGTGCTGGTGGGTGAATCCTGGTGGGTGGATCCTGGTGGGTGGATCCTGTTGGGTGGGCCCCGGTGCCAGGGGCAATGGCCTCGAATGATGCAGCGTGGGTCGTGTCGCGTTGCGTCACGGGACCCGGCTAATACTCGGTCCGACCCTGAAAGCCTGAAAGCCTGAAAGCCTGAAAGCATGTCGTATGTCGTATGTCGTATGTCGTATGTCGCGTGACCGGATTTGACGGAACGCAGAGCTTGGGGGCGGGGTATTTGCAAACTAAAATACTGGATAAATATCCAGTTATGAGGTGCGTCATGGCCATGCAGGCGTTGGTAGGCGAGTGTGACCATCGGCTCGAAGGTACGCAGCTGGGTCAGGCGATAGCCCGGCTTGCAGCGCAGATCAATGCCGCGAATCACCGCCTGCTGCGGATGATCGCCGAATTTGATCGCTGCGGCGGCTGGCGGGCCGAGGGCACGATGCGCTCCTGCGCCCACTGGCTGGCGGCGAACTGTGGGATTTCGCTCGG
>JBHEPQ010000005.1:0-2978 GCA_046260215.1 Chromatocurvus sp. | reverse complement strand
CTGCTGCACGATCTCGGCAAGGCGGTTACGCCGGCGGATGTTCTGCCGCGCCACATTGGCCACGAAAAAGGCGGACTCAGGCGCGTCGATGAACTGTGCAACCGCATCAAGGCACCGAACGCGCATCGAGAACTGGCGCTGGCCGCCTGCGAATTCCACCTGCTGGCGCACCGCGCCCGCGAACTCACCGGCAAAACGCTGCTGAAACTGCTCAAAGCCACCGGCGCCCTGCGCCCGCAGGGGCATTTCGAGGCTTTTCTCGCCGTGTGCGAAGCCGATACCCGCGGCCGCCTCGGCAAGGAGGCGTCACCCTATCCCCAGGCGGATTATCTGCGCCGGGGCAGGGATATTGCGCGGGGTGTAACGGCGGCGGCATTTGTCGAGCAGGGACTGCAGGGAAAGGCAATAGGCGAGGCGATCGCGCGGGAGCAGGTGCGCAGGCTGGAGTCGCTCAGAGGTGATGCCGGATAAAACCGAAGTTGCACTGTGAGAGCACGGGTACGCTACCGAAACCGCATGGACGGTCCGCTGACCAGTGCCATGAGACTAGTGCGCCGCGCGAGACCAATCAAATCCCTCGAGCCGCGGATCCGCCTGCCACGCCTCTGGCGGCACACTGAACCGCTGGCCCTCGAATTCACAGATAGCGTGAACACCTGCGCGATTGAACCATAGTCGCCAGGACTGGTGTTGCCCCGGTTTTTTTGCGGCGAAGGCCGCACAGTCAAGAATGGCGACATTTGCAGCGTGCGTCGGATCACGAACGGACGCGTAGCGGATAATCTCGACCCCCTCGGCTCTGGCCATCTCCTCCAGGCTCTGACAGGCCTCGTAGGCTATAGGGTCCATCCAGAGGGCCTCCGCGTCGCTGAAGCGCCCTGCGGTCAGGTCGATTACAGACCTGGCGCGGGCTGGCACATCAAACGCAGTATGCTCGCTGGGCTGCGCAGGAAATGGCGTCTGCGGTGATTCCGCGTAGAACAGGAGGAGGTGAAACGCCGTCTCGATGATTGCGGTACGCGGCGACTCCGACGCGTAGTAAACCCCCGGCGTCGGCCCGGCCCGCCGAAAGCGCGAGCCGTTCGGATACGGTCCGTAGCGAAAGGGCGTCATGTAAAGATAGTGGAGCCCCGCGCAATCCGGCGGCACCGCCGGCTTGGTCTTCTCGAGGATATCCTCCAGAAGCGTCTGCTCATCCAGTGTATCCACGAGCCGCAGTGTTGACACAACGTGCTGTACTTCCACGCAGCGCCAGCAAACCGCGCTATAGGCGCGCTGCTCAGAGCGGAGCGCGGCGGGAATCCAGGTAGGCAAGGCCATGGGTCAAACCGGTTATTGTCTGAATCTGATTGATGGGCCTTCCGCCCAAAGCCTTATTCTCATTCCGCAGCCAGGCGCCGGCGACCTGCGAATCACCCGCGGTGATGGCATCCAGTGATCGGAACAGCCGAACAAACAATGCTGCCAGTTCAAACGCTTTCGACCCTTCTTCAAGCCGGTAATCCCCCCGGCGCAGGCGCGAGACAGAGGGCTCCGAAACGCCCAGCACGCCGCCGAGCTCTTTGCCAGTGAGTTCGAGCGCTTCGGCCGCGCGCAACGCGGCCATCGTAAGAACACGCGCCCGGTCCTTGCGGTCGGCCGTTGCTGCCTGGGTCATGCTCGCCTCCCTTTTTCTATGAAATTATTTATAGTATTAATTTCAGGAGCAATCAAGCATAGCACACTATCCTCTTCGCAAAGCGCACTACCCCGCAGCAGCATTCAGGATGACGTCAGCGGTAGCGCCTGCTCACGCCAGACAAACTCCACCGGCCACAGATTCTGTGACGCCTGGTCATACTTGGCCCACAGCGCCGCATAGCTCAGCCCCACCTCCGGGTGCGCCACATCCGGCGCCAGCTCCGCCAGCGGGCGCAGCACAAAGGCATTGCTGAGAATTTCCGGGCGCGGCAGCACCACGCCGTCCACCACGCCGACGCAGTCGTCGTAGGTCAGGATGTCGATATCCAGCTGGCGCGGGCTGTTGCGGGTGGCGTTATCGGGACGGCCATGGGAGTACTCGAGCTGGCGCAGTTGCCGGGCAAGTTCGCCGACGGGAAGGGCAGTCTCCACGCGCACCACCAGATTCAGAAACGGGTCACCCGTAAAGCCGATAGCATCACCGTCATAGACAGAAGAGATCCGAAGCTCGCCAAAGAGTTCGGCCAGTGCATCCAGGCCGACGCCGATATAGCGCTCGCGCCGGATATTGCTGCCAACGCCCAGGAATACGCGAGCCATCAGCGGCGTTCACCGCGCTCGATGATCACGCCTACATCTCGCGCGCCCGCCACGGCCCCCGGCTTGCACAGGCGCAGCCGCACCCAGCTGACGCTGAACTCCTCGCGTACCAGGCTGGCAAATCGCTCAGCCAGTGTCTCCACGAGCTGTACGCTGTGCTCTGCTGCAAAGGCGCGGAGTCGATCGGCCACGTCGCTGTAGTCCAGCGCATCGGCGACATCGTCACTGGCTGCACCGGCCGCGATATCGGCGCTCATCTCGAGATCCAGCAGCAGCGACTGCTGCACCTGCCGCTCCCAGTCGTATACGCCGATGACCGTATCGATACGCAGCGCGCGGATGAACACCGTGTCACTCACGCCGCCCGCCCCGTGCCCAGCGGCGGCAGCTCATGCATGGGCCAGCGCGGTCGCACCGCGGTCTCGGGGCTATCCACCTGCCCCGCCGCCAGGCGCCGCGCGCCGGCGTAGGCAATCATGGCGCCGTTGTCGGTGCAGAAAGCCGGTGCGGGATAGAATACCTCGACGCCGCGCCGGCCCAGCTCGGTATCGAGCCGGGCGCGCAGATTCCGGTTGGCGCTCACGCCGCCGGCCATGATCAGCGTCGACAACTGCTCCTGCTCCAGGGCGCGGCGGCACTTGATCAACAGGGTCGCCACCACCGCCTCCTCGAAGGCCCGCGCTATATCACAGCGGTCC
>JBHEPQ010000335.1:0-9515 GCA_046260215.1 Chromatocurvus sp. | reverse complement strand
CCTGGGGTGCCGCGGGTTATCTGCTTTTCTCAAACGACAATATCTTCAACCAGTCGCTTCTCGCCTTCGTTATCGCGGGGATGTGCGCGGGTGCGGTGGTCAGCCTCGCTGCTTTTCTTGAGGCGTGTGTTCCGTTCCTGGTGCTTTCCCTGTTGCCGTTCATGCTGCGTCTGTTCAGCGAGGGCAGCGTCGAGGCACTACAGCTGGGAGGGATGGCCGCTCTGTATCTCGTACTGATGTCAATCTTTGCCCGCCGCGTCAACAAGATCATTGTTCACGGTTTTGAAATGTCACATTTACGCCAGCGTGCAGAAGACGTTGTGCAGCGCCAGGCGCTGTTCGATGATCTGACGGGTCTACCCAATCGTCGCTTACTGAATGATCGCCTGCGACAGGCCCGAGCACGCTGTGAGCGGCACGGTTCCCATGCCGCGCTGCTGTTCCTGGATCTCGACAATTTCAAGCGAATCAATGATTCGCTCGGGCACCAGGCCGGTGATCGACTACTGATCATGATCGCGGAGCGTCTGCAGAATCAACTGCGCCGGGAGGATACCGCGGCGCGACTGGGTGGCGACGAATTTGTGGTTCTGCTCACGGGTCTCGACGGCTCGATAGAGGACGTGATCGCGTCCGTTCACGTAACAGCCGAGCGTATACGTGAGGCCGTCGCGGCACCATGCCAGCTCGGCGGAGCCGAACTGCAGGTGAGCGCGAGTATCGGCATCAGTATGCTACCGTCGAATGCCGTCGAAGAAGAGGATTTGCTGAAGCACGCGGACACTGCCATGTACGGGGCCAAGGCGGCGGGCCGAAATTCGGTACGCTTTTTTGTTCGGGAAATGCAGGTGGCGCTGGAGGCGCGTCTGCGGATGGAGCATCGTCTGCGCCGCGCGCTCAAGGCCAATGAACTCAGGGTTTTTCTGCAGCCTCAGGTCGACGCGGATGGCCGGCTTATCGGCGGTGAGGCCCTTATACGCTGGCAGAGCGAGGGAGAATGGGTGCCGCCCTCGGATTTTATTTCCGTGGCAGAGGAGTCGGGTCTGATTCATCGACTCGGCGACTTCGTGATCGACGACGCCTGTCGGCAACTCGCGGCGCTCAGGGCCAGTGGAGCGGCAGATACACTCGTTATTGCCCTCAATGTAAGCCCTGGCCAGTTTGGTCAACCTGGCTTCAGTGACACGGTGCTGTCGGCACTGTCGCGACACAATGTACCGGGGCGCAATCTGGAGCTGGAGGTCACCGAGAGCCTGCTTATCGATAATATCGACATCACGGCGGCGCGCATGCAGTCCATGCGGGAACACGGCGTGCAATTTTCCATTGATGATTTCGGTACCGGTTACTCATCGCTGAAATACCTGAAGTCGTTGCCGGTTTCCTCCCTGAAAATTGATCAGTCTTTTGTGCGTGACGTCCTTGTCGATTCAAGTGATGCCAACATCGTGCGCGCCATCATTTCCATGGCGGACGCATTGGGCCTCAATGTTATCGCCGAGGGTGTTGAGACCGAGGACGTGCGCCGTTTCCTGCTGGCTGCCGGTTGCGGGCGCTTTCAAGGCTATCTGTTCAGCCCGGCGCTGCCCGAGGCGGAATTTGCCCGCCGTGCAGCGGAGTGGCCGTCGGGCTGATCAGCTGCGGAGCCAGCGTCTTCGGGAGGCGTGCATGGGTTCTTCAGGATCTGTCGCATGCTGTTATCAGCTCCCTGTCGTAGGCCTCCATCGCCGCCCGCATCTGCCGCTCGAAGCGCCTGCCAAAGCCGATCAGGTCTGGACGGATGCTGCCGCGGGCATCGATGGAGCGCGCGGTAAACAGACGCCAGTCGATGCTCTCGGCGTTGTCGCTGATCTGAGTGCCGGCTGCGCCTGCATACTCGACGGGCTCCAGGTCGAGATTGAGCTCGCGCTGCAGCGCCTGCAGGGTGCCCGCCGGATCGCGGCTGAGTGATTCGTAATGCACTGTGGCCATGGGGTTGGGCAGTTCGCACAGCCAGTGCTGCATGAGCTGTTCCGAACGGGCGATGGCGCGACCGATGGCACCGAGGCTGTAGCTGTAGCCGTGTCCGGTCTTGAAATGCTTGAAATACAGCGCTACAGCGAGGTCCAGCGGATCGCGCCGGCAGAAGACGATGGGCACCCCGGGGTGCAGCAGGGACAGGTAGCCGACGCGCCGCAGGTTGGCCGGTGAGGTATCAATCACATAGCGCGGTGGGTGGTCGGGTCGCGCGCGCCCGGCAAATTCACGATAACGTTGTGCCAGCGCCGAGCCGCCTGGATTTTTTGCGGCGTCGCGGCGCAATGCCGCGCCGAGATCGTCGATATCGCGCGAGGTATCCAGCTTTGAGACGAAGCGTCGCACGAAGGCCAGTTCACCACCGGCGAACAGATCTGGATGTCCTGCGAGCAGGGTTTCCACCAGGCTCTTCCCCGAACGGGGCAGTCCCGCCACGATGATGGCCGGGCAGTCATTACCTGAAGCTGAGGTGCCGGCTACTGCGCGAAAGTGCCGGTGGCGGATTGCCAGCGTGGTCGGGGGCACCACGAACTCGCGCTGGTTGGCATTGAAGCCGCGGCCGGCGATATGATTTGCGCGCCGGTAATAGGTAAAGCCAATGATATCGCGTGCGGCATCCACCGAGATCTGCCCCAGTAGATAACAGGCCCGGGCGCGGTCCATAGCGCTGCGCGAGTCGTTCAGGGCAACGGCAAGGATGCGTGCCGCGTCGCGGCTGTCCGGATCGATCGCCTCGAAATTCAGCAGGCCCCGATAGGCGTCGAGCAGGGATGGACTGAGCTTCAGGGCGTTGTGGAAATGCGCCACCGCCGATTGCGAGCGGCCGGCTCGGGTATAGGCATGACCGGCGTAAAGATGCAGCCGGGCATTATCGGAATGCTGTTCGAGTCCCTTTAAATAGACTGCGAGAGCGTCTTCGCTGCGGTGCAGCCCTTCAAACGCCTTTCCACGCAGGGCGAATACCTCATGGCTGGCCACTCTCGTCGCGTCCAGGAGATCGCCACTACGCTGCAGGGCGGCGCTGAAGCGCTTCTGCTGTATGTCTTCCCGCAGGGCCTTGAGCGCCGTTCCCTGATTCCCATTCTCGCCTGCCGCCATGTTGTCCTGTTGCACCGTCCCCATCCCTGACCGCACGTCCGTCAGCATAGTCAAAGGGGCGCGGGATGTCGCGGACCCTGTGATCCGCGACACGGGCCTCAGATCGAGTCATCGTCCGTTGATTCATCGTCGAACGAGTCGTCATCACAGCTGCTGCTGTCGTCGTCGAAACCGCAGCCGAACTCGCGCTCGCCCTCGAGGCGGACCCGGTCCTCGAATTCCACCTCGTCGGCTATACCATCGGCAATGCTGTCATCCTCAATCTTTACGACATCGCCGATCTGCAGTGTAGTGAAAAAAGTATCGGCATCGATGCTGTTGTCGCCGGCATCCTCGAAATCGGTGTTGCCGATACTGTAGGTGATGCCGAGGAGTGTTATCGCCGAGGGTGCCGTGAAGGATTCCACCGGCGCGCGGATCATGTCGTCATCCGGACTGTCGCGGTCGATCAATGTGGCCACCAGCCTGTCGCCGGAGAGATAGGCCTCGACTTCCAGAAAATCGCCGCTGCGGATGTCGGCCAGGGTCAGCCGGTCGACCTGGTCGGTGTCATCGTCGAGTCGGGTGCGCAGATCAACTTCCATCGTAATCGTGCCGGAGAACAGCTGCAGGCTGATTTCGCCCGCATCCGGATCGACGCCTGCGACCGATGCTTCGACCTTGACCCGACCTCTGCGTGCCTCGATGGAATCGGCAACCAGTACACTGCCGTTCCAGGTGCCATTGATCTGCACCACGCTACCGTTGAGCAGCGACAGGTCAGCGGGGCTGAACGTGGCGCCCGAGGCGTCCACCGGCGCCCCATTGACGCGGAATTCCGCATCGCTGACGTAGCCGGTGACTGCACCCTGCAGCCGCACCGTATCGCCCTCGGCAAAGCGACCGCCCTGGCCTTCGCTATCCTCCTGCTCGATCTCACTGGCAGTGATGATGTCGCCGTCCAGAGTTCCCTCGACCTCCACGAGCATGCCGTCCTCGAGCGTGTCGTTGTCGACGTCGTCAAGTTCGGCATTGCTGAAATTCACGCTCAGGTTGCCCAGCGTGAACGTGGTCGCCGTGAGGTTCCTGACACGCCCCTTGAGCTCGACTTCCGAGCGCCCGGGCTGGAATCGGGATTTGCGCTCGATGCGCGTGGCCCGCAGCCGGTTGCCCTGGCCGACAAAACCAGACACTTCCACGAGGTCGTTCACAGCGAGTGTGTCGAAGGTCACGTCGTCAAAGCGCGTGCCCGTGCGCTCCACGATCACCACAAAGCCGAGGATTTCCAGCAGCAGGGCATCGCCGTCGGCGCCGGATTCGATGCGGGTAATCGGGCCGGTGAGTTCGTCGTCGTATAGAATGCGCTGCGCCGTGCCGGTCGTGCCGTCGTCGTTTATCTCACCCTGGACGGTGACCACCATGCCCACGCTCAGCGCATCCTCGCTGCGGGTCTCGCCATCAATGACGACCTCGGCGTCGTCTGTCTCGAATTTCACGCCGTTGACGAAGACGCTGCCGAATCCGTCGATCGTACCGGTGGTGCTCTGGCCACTGCCGGTGACGCCACCGCCACCGCCACCGGTCGCGGCATCCGTTGTGGTGTTGCCGACGAAGCTGCCGCCGCCACCGCCGCCGCAGGCGGCAAGGACCAGCGCCAGTGCGCTGGCCGTTATTACGGGCTTATGCGTACGCATTCTGTTCATGGTTTCACTCCTGACGTCCCCGGTCGGGTCTCATTTGCCGGCGCACGCGCTGTGCGTGAACTTTTGTAACTGCTAAAATGGGAAAATAATCCCATATAGAGAAACTGTCAAGCGCAATTTATCGGCCGGCACGCGCGCGGACGGTGCGGAACGATGTTCCGGGGTGGCACTTGCCAATAGCCGGTTCGGGCGAAGGACCCTACCGGGTCGCGAATCGGTGAGTGCTGCGGCGTTTGTGAAAAGGGCGGGGACGGACGGCGGGGAGCCGCCCGGGTGACATCATCAGTTGTTTTTCTTTTGCGCTTCTTCCACGCCGCGCAGGAATTCGCCCATCCTGCGGCCGGCTTCCTCCGGCGACATGTCCTCGTAACCTTCGATCTGCGTGTCCATATTCTCCATGCGCTCAGCCATCTGTCGTGAAGCGCGCTCCCCGGCGGTGTTTGACAAAATCATCAATACCGCGAGTATGCCGAATACGGTGGTGGCGAGCCTTCGCGAACGCCCGTGAACCTGAACGCTGGCCTCGATCATCAGAAAGGCGCCCCAGGCGATGGCAAGTATGTTGCCGACATAGGGGATGACGGATGCGATGCCCACAATCGGATAGATTGCCGCAACGGAGGACTGGCAGCGGAATGCGGTCTCATAGTTCTCACCGGAGCCCATGAGTTTCCAGATAACGAACAGGATGGCCGCACCGATGAAGGCGCCCATTACGGCGAATATCGGCGTTAAAATGAGTGCGCCGAGAAACCCGCCGGCGGCCACGCCCCCGCCGGCCCCGAAGAGCGCCCAGATCGCAGAGATAAGACCGAGCAAGGCCGCCATGACGGCGACAGAAACCACCGGCTCCAGATAGCCGCCGCTGCGCGGCATCTGGCGGAAATAGCCGGTCGGGTCCATGGTGACCCATTTCACCTTGCCGATGATCGCATCGCGGTTGAAAAGCGTATTTTCGCTCATTACTGACTCCTTTTCAGGCGGGCGTCATTTGCGCCACGCTGTCATTGTCGCTACCGTCCCGAATCCCGCTCAACGCCTTCAGGATCTGAGTTGACCAATCCGGATACCCGCGAACACCCCCGGCACCGTTCGGCATTTGCCGAGCCTCGTTACCGACGTTACTTCGTCTCCAGCTGTTTTTCCACATTCGCGGGCTGGCTTTTGCGGTTTCTGCTTGGATGGAGTGCCTGGGATCTCACCCAGTCGGCGCTCTGGGTCGGTGTGGTCGCGAGCCTCATGCTACTGCCCACATTCGTATTGTCACCGATCTTTGGCATTATTTCGGACCGGATCAATCCGCGTAATGGCCTGCTCGTCACGCTGGGCTGTCATGCGGGTGTCGCTGCGGCCACTGCTGCAACGCTGGCGGCTGAACTGTTCTCGCTGCCCGCCCTGCTGTGCCTTGCGCTGACGCTGGGAGCCACCACCTCGGCGCACACGCCGATACGCCTGGCCCTGATTCCACGACTGGTCACACGCGATGCACTGCCCAGTGCGATTGGCTATTCTGCGATGATCTTCAATACATCGAGGATACTCGGACCGGCGGCGGGCGCCTGGTTGCTCACCGTGGTGTCGACATCGTCGGCGTTCGTGGTCTCCAGTCTGCTGTTTCTTCTGGCGCTTCCTATCATGCTGTCCCTGCAAATTGTCCGCCGGGCACACGCCAGTGCATCACACTCCATGCGTGCCGAGCTTGCAGCGGGTCTGCGTTATGCCAGGCAGCACCGGGGAATTCGCCTTATTCTGGCTTTCACGCTGGTAAACGGCGTGCTGGGGCGCACTGCGATCGAGCTGCTGCCCGCGGTCTCCGGTAAGCTGCTTGACGGCGATGCCTCCACGCTGGCCATGCTGACCGCCAGCGCGGGCGTCGGTTCTATTGTGGGAGGGCTCTTCATCAGCCGCCAGAGCGGGAATGAAGCCCGGTTGCTGTCAATCGTAATAAACAGTCTGCTTGCCGGCGCAGTGGCGCTGATGCTGGTCTACCTGTTGCCGGGGGTGCCGGCTGTGGCGACGCTGGTAATGGCGCTCGGCATGATTACCACGATGGTGGGCACCGGCTGCCAGGCGCTGGCGCAGCTGCGCGTGGATGACAGTTATCGCGGTCGTGTGCTCAGTTTATGGACAGTTGTGGCCATGGGTACGCCGGCCCTCGGTGCTTTTGTACTTGGTGCGCTGGCAGATGCGTTTGGATTCCCTGCGTCGCTGCTTGGCCTCGGTGTTGTCGGTCTGCTGGCGACGCTGCTGCTGGCGCGCAAGAGAAGCTGGCTCATGCAATCAGAGCGCCGTGATTCCACGTCCGCGGGCAAGTCAGTGTAGTGCCCGGCTTGGCTGCGCGCGCTCGCTTTTGCCCTCCGGGAACAGGTAATCGAGCGCCAGGCACTCGGCGGCGAGTTCGCGTGTTCCTTCCATGGTCGTCGAGATAAAATGTGCGCACTGTGTCTCGGTAAGGCCGGCGGCCGAGGGCAGGGTACCGGCGATCACCATCTGCGGCGTCGCGTCATCCACAATGTCGAGGAATACCTTCAGGGTCGGGTAATTCATGTTGATCCTGCCGAGGTCCGCGCACACTGCAAGCATCGCCATGGGGCGTATCTCGAGCTCAGTGGTGAAGAGAATGCCCCAGTGCTCGAGAAATACCCGGCTGTCTATAACGCCATCCACCGACTGCAGGGCCGCCAGGTGCAGTCCCTCGCATTCACCACAGTGTTCAAAGGAAACATGAGAATCTACGAGCCACTGTTCCAGTTGCTTGCGGTCGGGTTTTGTCAGGCCAGTCATGGTGATTGCCGGTGCTGATGCATGAAGCCGTATGATACTGCATTGACCCATGGTGTTTCGATGGTGGTCGGGGCGCCGTTATCAAACAATACTTGAGCGACAGCAAAACATACTGTATGTTCAAAACCAGGTCGAGAGAAGAGTTGAAAACAGATGGGAGGCATTGCCGTGAGTGACCCGACGCAATTCCGCGCAGAGGCGCGAGAGTGGCTTGAACGCAACTGCCCGCCGGCAATGCGTGAACCCGTCCGGAGCCACGAGGATTACTACATGGGCGGGCGCAATCCGGAGGTCGCCCACCCTGACCAGCAGCTATGGTGTGAGCGCATGGCTGAGAGAGGCTGGACGGTGCCGCACTGGCCGCAGAAGTATGGCGGTGGCGGGCTGGACCAGGAAGAACAGCGTGTGCTGCGGGAGGAGATGGACCGTATTGGCGCGCGCCGTCCACTGGATAGCTTCGGCATTTCCATGCTCGGGCCTGCGCTGCTCAAATTTGGCAACGAAGATCAGAAGATGGAGCATTTGCCGCCGATCTGTCGCGGCGAGATTCGCTGGTGCCAGGGCTACTCGGAGCCCAACGCCGGTTCTGACCTGGCCAGTCTGCAGACCCGCGCCGAGGACCAGGGCGACCATTACACTATCAACGGTCAGAAAGTCTGGACGTCCTACGCCGACCGGGCAGACTGGATCTTCTGCCTGGTAAGAACCGACAACAGCGGATCCAAGCACGAAGGTATCAGTTTCGTCCTGTTCGACATGGCTTCAGTTGGCGTGACCACGCGGCCGATTCGCCTGATCAGTGGTTCCTCGCCATTCTGTGAGACCTTTTTCGACAACGTCCGCGCCGAGAAGAAAAATCGAGTGGGTGAGGAGGGTAAAGGCTGGGCGATTGCGAAATATCTCCTGACTCACGAACGGGAGATGATTTCCGGTTTTGGTGCAGCCAGCGGCCCGTCACTGGGTAAAAAGGCGCTGCAAACGGTCGGCGCAGATGCACAGGGCCGTCTGGACAACAGCGCGCTGCGCCAGTCGATCGCGCAGTATCAGCTCGACACCCGCTGTTTCGCCGCCACCATGGCCCGGGTTGGCGATGAGGTAAAGGCCGGCCAGGGACTGGGCGCCGCCTCATCGATATTCAAGTACTACGGCACCGAGCTGAACAAGCGGCGCAATGAACTGAACGTCGCGGTGCACGGCGAAAGTGCTCTTGGCTGGGACGGTGACGTGTATCGGAACGGTGAAACGGCGCGCGCCTGGTTACGGTCCAAGGGCAACTCCATTGAGGGTGGTACCAGTGAGGTGCAGCTGAATATTGTTGCCAAGCGGGTGCTTGGCCTGCCGGACGCGTGAGCGTCGGTGAGCAGCGGAGAGGCGATATGCTCGTATTGAACGAAGATCAGGTCATGCTCAAGGATGCCGCCGCGGGGTTTCTCTCGGGCAAGGCTACCGTCTCACACCTGCGCGCACTGCGTGACAGCGAGGACGAGACCGGGTTTGATCCTGCGGTTTGGCGGGAGATGTCAGAGATGGGCTGGGCCGGGATTGCGATCCCGGAGAGCTACGGCGGGCTGGGCTATGGGTACGCTGGCCTGGGCCTGGTGCTGGAGCAGGCGGGGCGCAACCTGAGCGCGTCGCCCCTGGAGTCGAGCGTCCTGGTCGCTGCAACCACGCTTGCCGCGCTAGGGACCGAGTCGCAAAAGGAAGAATGGCTGCCGGAGATCGCCAGTGGCGAAAAAGTGCTGACGCTGGCGCTGCAGGAAAACGCGCACCACGCCCCGTTGCGTACCGAGGTGCGGGCCACCCGCGACGGCGATGGTTACGTGCTGGAAGGCAGCAAGTGTTTCGTGGCTGACGCCCATATCGCCGATGCCTTTATCGTGATTGCCCGAACGCAGGGCGAAGTCGGTGCCGAGCATGGTCTGAGCGCCTTTCTGG
>JBHEPQ010000322.1:0-7684 GCA_046260215.1 Chromatocurvus sp. | reverse complement strand
GCGGGTGAATACGGCAGCGCAGCGTGTGCCCGGCGCCAGCTCCAGCAGCACCAGATCGTCGCGATCCGGCTTGCCGATGCCCGCAGCAACGGTGCCCAGCCGGATGCCATCAATCGGCGCCGGCATTTCAGTGCTCATTGCGCTTTCCTCCCCGTCAGCGTCCTGGACATGATGCCGCGGCCCTCTCGCCCTGATGGCACACTCGCCCTAATGGCACACTCGCCCTAATGGCACTCATAGCTCACTCGCCCTGATGGCCCGCTACAGCGCACCGTGACACTGCTTGTACTTCTTGCCGCTGCCGCAGGGGCAGGGATCGTTGCGACCCACCTTGGGCGCCTCCCGCGTGAAGGTCTGCGGCGGCGCAGGCTGTGCGCTTTCTGCAGCAGCCGGTTCGGTTGCCGCTTCCGCGGCCAGTGCAGAAGTCGCCGCATGCTGGAAGGCGAGCTTCTCGCGCTCGGCGGCCTCGCGGCGGCGCTGGTCAATCAGGGCGGATTCGTCGTTGTTCTGCACCTGCACGTGACTGAGGAATTTAATGACCTCGTACTTGAGGTTGCTCAACAGGGTCTCGAACAACGCGAAGGACTCCCGCTTGTACTCCTGTTTCGGATTCTTCTGGGCGTAGGCGCGCAGGTGAATCCCCTGGCGCAGATGGTCCATGGTTGCCAGGTGCTCCTTCCACAGCGTATCGAGCACCTGCAGCATGATCTGTTTTTCGATGCGGCGCATGTTCTCGCCCACCTGTTCACACTTCTCGTCGTAGGCCGCCTGTACCGCATCACAGATGCGCTCGCGGATTGTCTCTTCGTGCAGCTTGTCGTCTTCTTCCAGCCACTGCTGCAGCGGCAGCGAGATCGCGAACTCCGCCTCCAGCTGTCGTTCCAGGCCCGGGATATCCCACTGCTCCTCAACGCTCATGGGCGGTATATAACTGTCGATGGCCTCGTTCACCACATCGCGGCGGATGGTGGTGATGGTCTCTGATACGTCCGCCTCACCCAGCAGCTCGTTACGCTGTCCGTAGATGATCTGACGCTGGTCGTTGGCGACGTCATCGTACTCCAGCAGCTGTTTGCGGATATCGAAGTTGCGCCCTTCGACCTTGCGCTGGGCTTTCTCGATGGCGTTGGAGACCATGCCGTGCTCGATCGCCTCACCCTTTTCCATGCCCAGGCGCTGCATGAAGCTCTTTACCCGGTCCGACGCGAATATCCGCATCAGGCTGTCCTCGAGGGACAGGTAGAAGCGGGACAGACCCGGATCACCCTGGCGACCCGCGCGACCGCGCAGCTGGTTGTCGATACGGCGGGATTCATGACGCTCGGTGCCCAGAATGTGCAGGCCGCCCGCATCGATCACCCGACGGTGCCGCTCCCCCCAGTCTGCCTTCTGCGTCGCGCGCTGCTCCTCCGTAACGTCCTCGCCCATCGCAGCGAGCTCGGCCTCGAGGTTGCCGCCGAGCACAATGTCCGTGCCGCGGCCGGCCATGTTGGTCGCGATGGTGACCACCCCGGGCCGGCCGGCCTGGGCGATGATCTCCGCTTCCTGCTCGTGGTACTTGGCGTTGAGCACCTTGTGCTCAATCTTCGCCTTGCGGAAACGCGCCGAAAGCGCTTCGGAGGTCTCCACGGAGGCCGTACCCACCAGTACCGGCGCATCGTTCTCCATACACGACTGCACGTCCGCAACGATGGCGTCGAACTTCTCCTCCCCGGTCATATACACCAGGTCATTGAGGTCCTTGCGCACCATCGGTTTGTTGGTGGGAATCGCGAGCACCTCGAGGCCATAAATCTGCCGGAATTCGAAGGCCTCGGTGTCTGCCGTACCGGTCATGCCCGAGAGCTTGTCGTACAGGCGGAAGTAGTTCTGGAACGTGGTCGAGGCCAGCGTCTGGCTTTCGCTCTGTATGCCGACTCCCTCTTTCGCCTCAATCGCCTGATGCAGCCCCTCGGAGAGGCGACGGCCCGGCATCGTGCGCCCGGTGTGCTCATCGATGAGAACAACCTGCCCGTCCTGGATCATGTACTCGACGTCACGCTGAAACAGAATATGGGCCCGCAGACCGGAGTAAACATGGTGAAGCAGGGACAGGTTGGTTGCGGCGTAGAGGCTTTCCCCCTCCTCGAGCAGGCCCTGGTCCAGCAGCAGCTGTTCGACGTACTCGTGGCCCTCTTCCGTCAGCTCGATCTGGCGCTGTTTCTCATCGACCGTGAAATGGCCTCCCTGCTCCTCCTCGTCCTGTTTGAGGCCGGGGATGAGCGTGTTGATCTGCTTGTACAGCTGGGAGCTGTCCTCGGAAGCGCCCGAGATAATCAGCGGCGTGCGCGCCTCGTCGATCAGGATTGAGTCCACTTCGTCGACAATGGCAAAGCCGAGATCGCGCTGCAGCCTGTCCTCAAGCGTGAACGCCATGTTGTCGCGCAGATAGTCGAAGCCGAACTCGTTGTTGGTCCCGTAAATCACGTCCGATGCGTAAGCCTCGCGCTTCTGCTCGGGCGGCTGACCCGACCGCACCACGCCGGCTGTGAGACCAAGAAAAGCGTAGAGTGGGCCCATCCAGTACGCATCGCGACTGGCCAGGTAGTCATTCACCGTGATCAGGTGAACGCTGCCGCCGCCCAGGGCATTCAAATAGGTCGGCAGGGTCGCGACCAGGGTCTTGCCTTCACCGGTCTTCATCTCGGCGATCTTGCCCTCGTGCAGCGCCATGCCGCCGATCAGCTGGACATCGAAATGGCGCATGCCCAGCACCCGCTGGCTGGCCTCGCGAACCACCGCGAAGGCCTCCGGCAGCAGCGCATCCAGGTTCTCTCCCGCGGCGAAGCGCTCGCGCAGAGCCGGCGTGTAGGCCGCCAATTCGGCGTCGGACAGCGCCTGCATCGAGTCCTCGAGCGCATTGATACGCTGCACCGTCCGGCGCATGCGCTTGAGCTCGCGATCATTGCGGGTGCCGAAAACTTTCTTCAGTGTCGTGTTGATCATTTTGAACAGGTCATCCAGTCAGTAAGCCACCGCCCGGCCGGCGATGCCGCACACCGGTAACGGCGCACGGGCAGATACCGGTCAAACTGCGGATCAAGGGGGTGGCGGCAACGCCTGGCGCCCCAGCATAAAAGACGCCAAGTGTCGCATAGTGGCACGGATTTTTCCATGTGTGAGGGCTTGCCGAGGGCTCGCCGGGGGCTGTGTCGGGGGCTGTGCCGCGCGCAGCGCGAGGCTGCGTGAGGCCTTTGTGAAAGCCTATGTGAAAGACTATGTGAGAGCGCCTGTGTGAGAGCTGCGTGGGGTCTGTGCGAGGACTGAGTGAGAGCGGAGCGTGGGCTGCATCAGGCGGCCGGCGCCTGCATCTGGCCAAAACCTATCGGGCAGCGTGAGGCGTCGGGAAAGGTCACCGTTTCCCAGGCGTCCCTGTCTGCGATCAGGGCCCGGAGTATGCGATTGTTCAGCGCATGTCCGGACTTATAGGCGCAATATTGACCCAGCAGCGGGCTGCCGAGCAGGTACAGGTCACCCATGGCATCCAGCACCTTGTGCTTGACGAACTCGTCATCACAGCGCAGACCGTCACGATTGAGAATGCGGTACTCGTCGAGGATGATGGCATTGTCCTGGCTGCCGCCGCGTGCCAGCCCCCGTGATCGCATGTACTCCAGCTCGTGCATGAAGCCGAAAGTGCGGGCACTGCTGACCTCATCGACGAATGACACCCGGGCAAAGTCCAGCTCGACATGACTCCGCCGCCGCTGAAACTCGGGATGATCGAAGTCGATGCTGAAGCCGATCCTGAATCCGTCAAAGGGCAGAAAAACCGCGTGCCTGTCGCCCTCGTCCAGCATGACAGGCCGCTTGATACGCACGAACCGCCTCAATGCATCCTGCTCTACAACACCTGCTGACTGTATGAGAAAGACAAAGGGGCGGGCGCTGCCGTCCATGATGGGCACCTCGGCCGCGCTGATGTCTACCCGGACGTTGTCGATGCCCAGCCCGGCCAGAGCCGACATCAGATGCTCCACCGTGGACACACGGTGCCCACCGGATACCAGCGTGGTCGACAACAGCGTATCACCCACGTTGCCGGCGGTGGCGGGGATGTCCACCACCGGATCCAGATCGGTGCGCCGGAACACGATGCCGCTGTCTATCGGCGCCGGGTTGAGCACCAGGTGAACCGTGTCACCCGTGTGCAGGCCGATGCCGGTCGCCTTGATGACGCTGCGCAGCGTCCGTTGTCGAACCATGTCTCCTCCCGTCAATCATCGGGCACGGCCGACTACGTTGCAACTGAGCCCGCGCAGACAGCTGCGAGGTCAGTCCGCCTGGCGACGCAGGAACGTGGGGATATCGAAATAGTCCCCGCCCGTCGCCGACTCCTGCGCTTCCGCCGTGGCCGCGCCGCCCGCCGCACGGCGTCGCGCCGTTGGCATTTCGTAGTCTGCGTAATCCGGCTGCGCAGGAACCTCTTCGGCCGGGGCGCGACGCGCGGGCGCGTCTACAACCTGCAGCGGCACGCGGGCGGCCTCTGGGCCGAGCCCTGTCGCAACCACCGTCACCCGCAGCTCATCCGTAACATTCGGATCGATCACCGTACCGACCACAACGGTGGCCTCTTCCGAGGCGAACTCCTCAATGGTGTCACCCACCTCGGAAAACTCACCCAGCGACAGATCGAGACCCGCCGTGATGTTGACCAGAATGCCACGCGCACCCTGCAGATCGATATCGTCCAGCAGCGGACTGTTGATCGCGCGTTCCGCGGCTTCACGGGCGCGATTCTCACCACGAGCACTGCCGGTGCCCATCATCGCCATCCCCATCTCCGACATCACCGTACGCACATCAGCGAAATCCACGTTGATCATTCCCGGCCGGATGATCAGGTCGGCAATACCCTGCACCGCGCCCAAAAGTACATCATTTGCTTCCTTGAAGGCATCGAGAAGGCTGGTATTTTTCCCCAGCACCTCAAGCAGCTTCTCGTTGGGAATGGTGATTAGAGAATCAACGTGCTGCTGAAGTTCCCTGACCCCTGCATCGGCGATACCCAGGCGCTTCTTGCCCTCAAAGGGAAAGGGCCGGGTCACGACGGCCACGGTGAGGATACCCAGCTCGCGGGCAATCTCGGCCACGACCGGTGCGCCACCGGTGCCGGTGCCGCCACCCATGCCGGCGGTGATAAACACCATATCGGCACCGCGCAGTGCATCAGCAATGCGATCGCGGTCCTCCATGGCGGCCGCGCGCCCGATATCCGGATTGGCACCGGCACCCAGGCCCTTGGTGATGTCACCACCGAGCTGCAGCACCGTGCGCGATACGATGTCCGACAGCGCCTGGGCATCGGTGTTGGCGCAGATGAAATCCACGCCCTCGACACTGTTGTCGATCATGTGCTTGACGGCGTTGCCACCGCCGCCGCCAACGCCAATCACCTTGATTACCGCGTTCTGAGGTACGTTATCGATAAGTTCAAACATGGTCTTTCTCCCCGTTGCTGAAAGTCGCGCGACGCGCGACGCTCCTACTGATTGCATTGATGTCCTAAAAATTCCTGCTGAACCAGGCGCGCAGTCGCGCCCACAGGCCCACGCCAGAACCCGCGCTCGCGCTGCGCGGCGCCTCGCCCGGGTGCTGGAATCCGTAGTGCAGTAAACCCACTGATGTCGCATAGATCGGGTTACGCACAATATCCGCCATGCCCTGTACCGCGTGCGGGTAGCCGATGCGCACCGGCATGTGGAAAATCTCCTCCGCGAGCTCCATCACCCCTTCCATTTTCGAGGTGCCTCCGGTCAGAACGATGCCGGCGGGAACAAGGTCTTCGTAGCCGCTGCGCCGCAGTTCCGCCTGCACCAGCGTGAACAGTTCGTCGTAACGCGGCTCGACCACCTCGGCCAGGGACTGCCGCGACAGATCCCGCGGCGGGCGGTCGCCGACACTCGGCACCTTGATGGTCTGGTCGGCACCGGCGAGCTGGGTCAGCGCGCAGGCATACTTGATCTTGATGTCCTCGGCATACTGGGACGGCGTGCGCAGGGCCATGGCGATATCGTTGGTGACCTGATCCCCGGCGATCGGGATCACGCCGGTGTGGCGTATGGAGCCCTCGGTAAACACCGCAATATCCGAGGTGCCGCCGCCGATATCGACCAGGCAGACGCCGAGCTCCCGCTCGTCCTCCGTGAGCACGGCGTAACTGCTGGCGAGCTGCTCGAGAATGACCTCCTCGACCTCGAGCCCGCAGCGCCGGATACACTTCTCGATATTCTGTGCCGCGTTCACGGCGCAGGTGACCAGGTGGACCCTGGCCTCCAGCCGCACCCCGGACATGCCCAGCGGCTCACGAATACCCTCCTGGTTATCGATCACGTATTCCTGGGGCAGGATGTGCAGGATTTTCTGGTCCGCCGGAATCGCCACCGCGCGCGCGGCCTCCAGCACCTGATCCACGTCGGACAGCACAACTTCACGATCGCGGATGGCGACGATGCCGTGGGAATTGAGGCTGCGCACATGGCTGCCGGCGATACCCACGTAAACCGAGTGAATCTGGCACCCGGCCATCAGTTCCGCCTCCTCCACGGCGCGCTGTATGGACTGCACGGTGGACTCTATATTGACAACAACGCCCTTCTTCATGCCTTTGGATGGATGCGAGCCGATGCCGACGACCTCGATCCGGCCCTCGCTGTCGGTCTCCCCGACGATGGCGACAACCTTCGACGTGCCGATATCGAGACCTACGATCATGCCCTTGTCTTTCACGTTAGCCATGCTGTCGTCGTTTCCTTATTGCCCTAATCACCCTGATCACCCTTATGACTGTCCACCGCCGCCAGCTGCGGCGGCTCACGAAACGTGACGGCGGCGCCTTTCGCGTAGCGCATGTCGACCCGGGCGACCTGCGCCGCTCGCTGCACCAGATCATCCCGATACAGGTCCAGGAACCGCCGCACACGCAGCAGAAACTGCTCGTTACCCATATTCAGGCGCAAACCCGACTGCAGCTCGGCGTGCAGCTGACCCAGACCATCCTGCTCGAGCCGGGCTACCACTAACCCGGCGGGTGCGAGCAGGTCGCGCAGGCGCTGATAGTGCTGCATCAGGCGCTGCTCGGAGCCCGCGGGACCGTGGATCATCGGCAGTTCCGACCACGCGCCGCGACCGCTGCCAGCAAACACCGCGCCCTCATGATTCAGGAAGCCACGATCGCCCCAGCGGGCAATGGGCAGCTGCTCGACAACGCGTATGTCCAGCGTATCCGGCCAGCGGCGGCGCACCGACGCGCTGTAAACCCAGGGCAGCCCCTCCAGCGACGCGCGGACACGCGACAGATCCGCGGCGACAAATCCGGCATCCAGGACCTGCTCCACCGCCGTCTGCAATGTCTCCTGCCGCGAGACATCCAGCGTTCCCGACACGGCGATGCGTCCTACCGGCATCGACATCAGGGCGCTCCAGGCCTGGTATCCGATCACCAGAACAATCGACAGGCCACTGGCCAGCAACAGGCGATTCAGCCAGCTCGTCAGCGCCGCGCGGTCCGGCGCGCGGCGCGATGGCTGTCGGCGGCTGGCGCTCACCCGGCGCCGGCGCGACTGGCTGGCGGCGGTCCGCGCTAGCATCGAATGCTCCCGCGGGCGAGGCTGAGACCGATGATCTGCGTCAGCAGATCCTCAAG
>JBHEPQ010000277.1:0-3364 GCA_046260215.1 Chromatocurvus sp. | reverse complement strand
CTGGGCCTGGCTGACGATGAGTCCCGGGTTAACCCGAACGGAGGCGCGATTGCCCTTGGGCATCCGCTTGGCATGAGTGGCGCGCGGCTGGTGACAACCGCGCTGTATGAACTGGAGCGCCGGGAAGGGCGGTATGCGCTGTGCACGATGTGTATCGGTGTAGGCCAGGGTATCGCGCTTGTTATCGAACGCGTCGGCACAGCCTGAACGCGCCGTAGTCAGAGGAGAGCAGTAATGAGCAACATTGCAGACGTAAACATGAAGGATATCGAGACGGTGTTTCAGGGGCGGATAGACGCTGAGGAAAAGATCGAGCCAAAGGACTGGATGCCCGAGAAATACCGCAGGAATCTTATCCGGCAGATTTCGCAGCACGCTCACTCGGAAGTCATCGGTATGCAGCCCGAGGGCAACTGGATAACGCGGGCTCCCACGCTGCATCGCAAGTGCGTTCTGCTGGCCAAGGTGCAGGACGAAGGTGGCCACGGCCTCTATCTTTACAGTGCCGCAGAGACACTGGGCGTCACCCGGGAGGAGATGATCGAGGCGCTGCATGAAGGTAGAGCCAAATATGCCTCTATCTTTAATTACCCGGCGCTGACCTGGGCGGATATGGGGGCGATCGGCTGGCTGGTCGATGGCGCGGCGATTGTCAACCAGGTATCGCTGCAGCGCACATCCTATGGTCCTTATGCCCGCGGCATGGTGCGAATCTGCAAGGAGGAAAGTTTCCACCAGCGTCAGGGCTACCATATCATGATGACCCTGGCGCAGGGCTCAGAAGAGCAGAAAGCGATGGCGCAGGACGCGCTGGATCGTTTCTGGTGGCCATCCCTCATGATGTTCGGTCCCCATGATGGCGAGTCTGCGCATTCGGCGCAGTCCATGATCTGGAAGATCAAGCGGCAGAGTAACGATGAACTGCGGCAGAAATTTGTTGATCAGTCAGTCCGCCAGGCTGAGGCGATCGGCCTGAAGATTCCCGATCCCGACCTGCGCTGGAATGAGGCGCGTGAGCATTACGACTTCGGTGAGATCGACTGGGATGAGTTCAATCGTGTGATCCAGGGCGATGGCCCCTGTAACCGGCAGCGACTGGCGCATCACGTCCGCGCGCACGAGGACGGCGAATGGGTGCGCGATGCCATCGCCGCCTACGAGGCGAAAAAACGCCAGCGTCAGTCCAGTGAGGCGGCCTGAGGCCCGGAGGTAAACCCGTCATGTCCACAAACATGAAGCTCTTTGAAGTGTTCATCCGCTCGCGCAGGGGGCTCGACCACAAGCATGTCGGTAGCCTGCATGCCGAGGATCACACCCAGGCACTGGAATATGCCCGGGATGTCTATACCCGTCGCAGCGAGGGCGTGAGCATCTGGGTGGTGCTATCTTCGGATATCGTCGCCTCGCAGGAGGCCGACTGCGAAAGTTTTTACGACCCGCTGGATGACAAGCCCTATCGGCACGCTGCGCACTATCAGCTGCCGCCCGACGTCAACAACATGTGAGGTGATGCAGGTGCCGGCGAACGTTTCAGACAATGACCTGCGTGACTACGCGGTGCGCCTCGGGGATGACGCCCTGATTCTGGGCCATCGACTTTCGGAGTGGTGCAGCAAGGGGCCTTTTCTCGAGGAGGATCTGGCCTTGTCGAATGTCTCCCTTGACTACCTCGGGCGGGCGCGGATGTTCTATAGCTATGCTGCCGAGCTCACCGGTGGCGAAGTGACGGAAGACAGCTTCGCCTTTCACCGCGATTGCCGGGAGTTCCGCAATCTCCTGATGCACGAGCTGCCGCGTGGTGATTTTGCTTTTACCATGGCGCGACAGTATCTGCTGGACGAATACGGCCTGGCCTTTATGCAGGAACTGCTGGGGTCCGCGGATGAGCGTCTTGCCGCGATCGCCGCGAAAGCGGTAAAGGAATCGCGCTATCACCTGCGGCGCAGCCGCGACTGGCTGCTGCGCCTGGGGGACGGCACCGAGGAGAGTCACAGGCGCCTGCAGGGCGCAGTTGACGAAATTTGGGGATATACGCCTGAGCTGTTCGAGACAGACCCGCTGGAGTCAAAGCTCGTGGCTGCTGGGGTTGCAGTCGACAGCGCAACATTGCAACCGGCCTGGGAGCAAGCGGTGCGCGATACGCTGGAAGAGGCGACGATAGTACCGCCGGCCGGGGACTGGTCAGTACGTGGCGGCCGCGAGGGTCTGCACACCGAATACCTCGGCCACCTTCTCAGCGACCTGCAGTTCATGCAGCGTGCCTATCCGGGACTCGAATGGTGACGTCGATGTTACCGAACGCCGATCGCATACCACTGCTGCCCGCCGAAGAGCATGCACGACGTCAGCGCAGAGCCCGGTCTTCGGTATCTCCTGTCTGGGATCTGCTCGACAGCATCACCGACCCGGAGATACCGGCAATCAGCCTGTGGGAACTCGGTGTTCTGCAGGATGTCACGCGACAGGGGGATACCCTGGTGGTAACCATTACGCCGACCTATTCCGGCTGTCCCGCCGTGCGTGTCATGCAGGAGGACGTCAGTGCCGCACTGGATGCCGCGGGGTATGCTGATCACCGCGTCGAGAGTCGTCTGTCGCCGGCATGGTCCACCCAGTGGATCACGCCCGAGGGTCGCCGCAAACTCGAGAACTGGGGCATAGCGCCCCCCGCAGACGCTGGGGATTGCAGCGCGTTGCGCTGTCCGCACTGTGGCAGCGAGGATGTCACGGAGTTGAGCGAATTCGGATCTACCGCGTGCAAGGCGCTCTATCAGTGTCGGAGCTGTGCCGAGCCGTTTGATTATTTCAAGTCTATCTAGGAAGCCAGCATGGGTGCACCACAGTTTCACCCGCTCACCGTAGCGGAGGTCCAGCCGGAAACGGATCAGGCGATCCGGGTAACGTTTGCCGTGCCTGAAGCGCTCAAGGATACCTTTGAATACTTGCCGGGCCAGTACCTGACACTGCAGTCTGTGGTCGATGGCGAGACGGTGCGACGATCCTACTCGATCTGCTCGGGTATTCACGATGCTGCGCCGCAGATCGCTATCAAGCGGGTCGAGGGGGGGCTGTTTTCAAATTATGCCAACGATCGTCTCGCTCCCGGCATGGGTGTGGATGTCATGTCACCCCAGGGCAGTTTTTACGTGCCGCTGGATACGGACAGCAGCCGAAATTACCTGTTCATAGCCTCCGGTAGTGGCATTACGCCGGTGGTGTCAAATATCAAGTCGATACTCGAGACAGAGCCTGAAAGCGAGGTGACGCTGCTTTACGGCAACCAGCGCACGGCAACCATCATGTTCCGGGAAACCCTGAGTTTTCTGAAGAATCGTTTCATGACCCGTTTTCACTGGGTGAACAT
>JBHEPQ010000251.1:0-5114 GCA_046260215.1 Chromatocurvus sp. | reverse complement strand
GGTCACCCGGCTCGCAGCGCCTGACAATTTCATTGTCCGCCACATCAAATCCCTGGGACACCTGAATACGCGAAATGTACCGGGAAGGCGGCGTCTGCAGCGGCTGGTTGGCAACCAGCACCAGACTGGTCCCGGTCCGCTCGGCGGCGCGGTAGAGAATATCCTTGACAGTAACCGGACATGCGTCCGCATCAACCCAGATGGACACGGCCTGTTCCTCAATACAACATCAATACAGCTTTCCTACATTACCAGACTCACGGATAATCGTAGTTCCTGGTGGTTCAGTCTTATTTTTAGCTCTGTTGGTCAGCTGGGGTGTCAGTGGGAATCGGAAAACATCGTTAATACCCCGTATACTCTTAATCAGGTTGCCTTCATGGGACCCTGTTCTGCATAAGCGATCATCAATCAAGGGAGGTGCCATGCCGGAGACCGCGACGACTTACGCCACAGATGTCAGCCAGCCCTGGGATGAGGATAATCAGGCGTGGTGGGACTGGTATGTCAGCCTTGCCGTGAACGAAGATACAGACGTGCCCGCCATTCCAGCGCCGCCGTTGCCTGATGTTGCGATCCCGAGCGATGACGAAGTGATCGCGGAATTAGCCGCGCCCTATCCGCTAAGCGCTGAACAGATCATTTTTTTTCGCGACAACGGCTTCATTAAGCTGAAGCAGGTTTTCTCGGCCGGTGCGGTGCTTAAGCTGCGTGCCGAACTTATCCGCCTGCTCAAGGCCGAGTTCGAGATCGACCCGGACACGGCCGCATGCGACCGGTTTCTGAGTCTGGAGATGATCTGGCCCGACAACCGGCTTCTGCGGGCCTATGTGCTGTCGCCCCGGCTGGGTCAGATCTCAGCCGATCTGCTGGAGACGGATGCCGTGCGTCTTTACCACGATAACGTGCTGGCCAAGCAGGCCGGGTGCGGGCGTACGCCATGGCATTTCGACGACCATCACTTTCCTCTGGACACGCATCAGGTGGTCACGGCCTGGGCCCCGGCGCAGCCGATTCCGCTGGGCATGGGGCCGCTGGCCTTTGCCTATCCACTGGACGTGCACAAACTGGTCGATGCCGTGACCTTCGAGAAAACCGGTACGGGCTATGACCGGGGCGTGGCCGACGTGTTCGCGCGCAATGGCGTGGCCGTCGATGAGACCGAATTCGAGATCGGCGAGGTCAGCTTTCACCACAATCTGAGCTTTCACACCGCCGCGCGCAATCGCACCGATCGCAGCCGCATCGTACTGGCCAACACCTATTATGCCGATGGCGCGCGCATCGTGAACGCGCCGACCATGGTGTCGGGTGACTGGCAGAAGTTCATGCCCGGTGTCGGGCCGGGGGATGTGGCGGCGAGTCCGCTGAACCCGGTGTGCTGGCCGCTGGAGTATGAGACATGAGTGACGATATCCTGACGCGCAGTACCGCGCATTGGTCCGAGGCCGGGCGCAAGGGCATGGACGCGTTCTACACCCTGGCGACCGACGATTACCGTCATCTGGCCGAGGCGCGTGATTGGGCCGACTGGCTGAGGGTTGCTCAGGGCAAGGTGGGCAATCGATCACTGCGCCTGCTCGACGTGGCCTGCGGATCGGGTAAGTTTCCAAACGCGCTGGTGCGCCATGCGGGCGTCGCCGAGGCCGGGCTGCGCCCGATCGCCACTGACCTGCTGGATCCGTCTGCGTTTTCCATCGCCGAGGCGCGTGCGGCGCTGCCCGCACCCTTCGTGCCCGCCGCCGAGCATGAGACCACACTGCAGGATTTCACTCCGTCGGAAGGCGGCTATGACATTGTCTGGGCGACACACGCGCTTTACGCGGTGCCGGCCAGGGATTTGCCGCTTGCGGCGAAGCGGTTTTGCCAGGCCATCGGAGCGGACGGGCGGGGCGTGATCGCCCACAGTGCCGCAGAGGGGCATTACGTTGAATTCCACCGGCGGTATCTGGAGGCGTTCCGGCAAGATGACACCGCGCCCTATGTGTCCGCCGAAGACATTGCTGCGGCGCTGCGGGCCGCGGGCGCCCGGGTTGATGTCACCGAGGTGCGCTATGACAGCGCCGCTGGTCCCGACGCAATCGATGCGGTCGAAGGATATCTGAAGCGCTGCGTCTTCGACGACGGCATATCGCTTGCGCAGATGCAGGCGACGGCACCGGTTGCCGACTGGCTGCAGGCGTGCTGCGGGGCGGATGGCTGGCGCTTTCCTCAGGTCGTTCATCTGATGGACGTGATCGTCTGATCGTCATTTTTTCCAAAATCAAAAGAGATTGCGCGTGAACGATCATAGCCCTCTGCGATCCGCATGGACCGAAAGTCTTGCCTGTGGCCAGCAACCCGATGCCGCAGCGCTGCGAGCCCATCTGCGCGCGGTGCATCGCGAGCATGCGGGGTTTACCGAAACCTGCGCACGCGCCTGCCGCGACGCGTGGGGCCGCACTAGCTACGACTGGTTAGCCGAGCTGGTGCTGTCAGGTGCCGACACACATGTACTTGATCTGGCCTGTGGCTCGGGTCCGCTGCTCAGTATTCTGCACGTGCGGGGGTCCGGGCTTCGGCTGACCGGGGTCGACATGTGCCCGGAGGAGCTGGCGCTGGCGCGTGACCGCCTGCCGCACGGCGCGGCGACGCTGGTGCAGGCCGATGCGCAGGACATGGCGGAGCTGCCCGACGGCTCGTTCGATGCCGTGCTGTGCCACTGGGCGCTGACGCTGATGGACCCGGTCATGCCGGTTTTGCGTGAGGTGCGGCGCGTGCTGGCGCCCCAGGGGCGCTTCGCAGCGCTCGTCGATGGGCCGATGGAGGCAGCGCCGGGATATACGGGCGTGCACGATCTGATCTATGGCCATGTGCAGGCCGAGCTGCCTGGCTATGGCGAGGTCGATCTGGGCGATCCGCGGGTGCGCGGCACCGAGAGTCTTAGCGATCTGGTGGGCGCGGCCTTCCCGGACGCGACCGTGAGCGTGGACACCGGCGTCGTCACCATGGACGGCCCCGCCGCCGAGGTTGCCGAAGCCGCCGCGGGGTTCTTCTACGCGGCGTTCATCCTGTCGCCTGCGCGGCGCGTTCGGATGCTGGAGGAGCTCGCTACACTGCTTGCCATGCCTGAGCCGGGCGATGACGGAGCTGTGCAGGGGCGCTTTGCGATGCCGATCAATCGCCTGGTGGTCACGTGACGGTGCGGATCGGATTCACCGGAGAATAATCAGGAATGACCGAGATCACGCTTCTTGATGGCTCCATCGGGCAGGAGTTGGTGCGGCGTTCGGGCGACCGCGCGACGCCGCTCTGGTCCACGCAGGTGATGATCGACCGCCCCGAGCTGGCGCGCGTGGTGCATGACGCCTATTTCGCCGCCGGGGCCTCGATGGCCACCACCAACACCTATGCAACGCTGCGCGACCGGCTAGTGCGGGTGGGGCTTGAGGATCAGGTGGGCCGCCTCGCGAGTATCGCCGTTACCGCCGCGCTTGGCGCGCGCGATGCGCACGGGCGGGGCCGTGTCGCCGGGGCGATCGGGCCGCTGCCGCAGTCCTACCGTCCCGATCTCTGCCCACCCGCCGCCGAGGCCGCTCGCATCTATGCCGAACTGGTGGCGGCGCTCGCCCCGCGCGTCGATCTGCTGCTGCTGGAAACCATGTCCTCGGTTGATCAGGCGCATGGCGCGATGATGGCGGCGCGCGCCAGCGCCCTGCCAGTCTGGCTCGCGGTCTCGGTGCAGGATGCGGACGGAACAAAGCTGCGCTCGGGTGAGCCGCTCTCGGGTCTCGCCCCGCTGCTCGGGGCTTTACCGCCCGAGGCGATCCTCATCAACTGCGCCACGCCCGAAGCAATCACGCAGGGTCTCGGCACGCTCAGGGACTTCGGTATGCCCTTCGGGGCCTATGCCAATGGCTTCACCCGGATCAGCGAGGGCTTTCTCGTCCCTGCGGCTACGGTCGATGCGCTGGAACGGCGCCATGACCTCAGCCCCGCTGCCTATGCCGCAGCCGCGATGCGGTGGATCGGTGATGGGGCCACCATCGTCGGCGGCTGTTGCGAGGTGGGTCCCGACCATATCGCTGAACTGGCGCGGCGCATTCGCGAGGCGGGGCATGCGATCGTCTGAACCGCTGTTTCGCTTTGGTCAAAATACCTTACGCCCAATGCCGGGCGGGGCAGCGCCGCCATAGCCGACAGTGGGTCAGTGCACTCTCGTGACTGTGTGAGCTCAAAAATGTTGTTTGATAAATAAACGGGTCGATGCCATCGGGGGCCGAATTGGTACCCAATAGCACGCTTGTTACTTGATCTGGGGTAAAATATACTACCCGGTAGCATCAATAGCCGCCCACTTTGGAGAGCCATATATGGCTATGGTTAAAAAAAGTATATCGGTGACCGATCAGCAGGACATGTGGATCAAGGCACAAATCCATAGCGGACATTTTGGGAACGAAAGCGAAGTTGTTCGCGAACTGATACGTGAGCGGCAAATTCGAGAGCAGGAAACCCGGACCGACATCGAAGCTATCCGTTCCGCCCTGATCGAGGGCGAACAAAGCGGCTTTAGCAAACGAACGCCGGACCAAATAATGAAGGCGGTAATTGAGCGCAAGCGCACTGGATAATGCCGGGCTATGCGCTAACCCTTGCTGCCGACCAGGACTTTGAAACCATCTTTGAGTTTAGCCTCGATACATTCGGCGTTGATCAGGCGTTGAGTTATCAAAACGGTATGAAACAGCGTTTTGCCAAGCTGGTTGAGCAGCCTAAGCTTTACCCTGCCGTTGATCATATTCGCACCGACTACAGGCGCAGCGTTTACGGCTCACATTCGATTTATTATCGCATTGAAAGCCAGAGTATCGTCATTGTCCGCATCCTGGGCCAGCAAGACCTCACCAGCGCTTTTTCTTGATATGCGAGCAACCCGACACGAGGTTTGACGGACGGAAAAAATAACGCGGGCAGGTATACGCGGGCTCTGGGCCTCAAGACAAAAAAAGCGCCGCTGAGGGCGCTTTTTCGTGGGCTTTCAGGATGTTGAAAACCCGGTGTTGGTGGAGACGGCGTCACCCTAATAAGGCCATTAAGATACTAATTAATAAATATTTATTTATAAAATTTTT
>JBHEPQ010000246.1:0-7249 GCA_046260215.1 Chromatocurvus sp. | reverse complement strand
ATGAAACCCTGATGAAGGTCGCCACCGAGATTGTCGACCACCAGCGGAACTTTCTGGAGTATGGTGAAGAGGCCATGAAGCCACTGGTGCTGCACGACATCGCGGATGCCGTCGACATGCACGAGTCCACCATCTCCCGGGTAACCACACGCAAATACATGCACACGCCGCGCGGCATTTTCGAGCTGAAATACTTTTTTTCCAGTCACGTCGCGACGGCAGAAGGCGGCGCCTGCTCGTCCACGGCCATCCGCGCGCTGCTGAAAAAACTCATTGCCGGAGAGAGTGCGCGCAAGCCACTGAGCGATAGCCGACTCGCCGAACTGCTGTCCGAACAGGGCATACGCGTGGCGCGTCGAACCATCGCCAAATACCGGGACAGCCTTGGCATTCCACCCTCCAATGAACGCAAGCGACTGATCTGAATACAGACCTGCGGGATTCAGTGCTCCCGCAGCCAACAAGCGTACCGCGGTACTTAAGGAGCACGAGCATGCAACTCAACATCAGCGGCCACCATGTAGATCTCACCGACCCCCTCAAAGCCTACGTCCAGACCAAGCTGGAACGATTACAGCGACACAGCAGCGAGATCACCAATACCGAAGTCACGCTGGTGGTCGAGAAACTGGTGCAGAAGGCCGAAGCCAGAATGCATGTGGCAGGTGCCGATCTGTTCGCCGCAGCGGAGTCAGAAGACATGTATGCGGCCATCGATGCGATGGTCGACAAGCTCGACCGCCAGCTGATAAAACACAAGGAAAAGCACCGCCCACACTAGGACGATTCAATCAATGACCGATCTCAAGCAGATATTGAGCCCGGCGCGCAGCCGCAGCCAGGTGCCGGGCAGCAGCAAGAAACGCATCTTCGAGGAGGTCGCCGCGTTACTGGTCGCGGACCAGCCCGATCTCGATCCAGATGACATCATCGACAGCCTGCTCGCCCGCGAGAAACTTGGCAGCACGGGCCTGGGACGGGGCATTGCGATCCCTCATTGCCGGCTCGCGGCCTGTCACGAGCCGCTGGGCGTTCTGATCAGCCTGGCGACGCCGACCGACTTCGACGCCCCGGATGACGAAGCCGTCGATCTGCTGTGTGTGCTGGTGGTTCCCGTCGAGGCCCATCAGGAGCACCTCGAGATACTTGCGGCCATGGCCAGTCTGTTCAGCCAGGATGAGGTGTGTAGCGCCCTGCGCGCCTGTGACACCGGCGATGAACTGTTCGATGTCATCGCCAGATTCGACAGCTGACCGATCATGCAACTGATTGTTATCAGTGGCCGCTCGGGCTCCGGCAAAAGCACGGCACTGCATCAGCTGGAAGATGAGGGCTACTACGCGATCGACAACCTGCCCGCATCGCTGCTGCCGGCCCTGGTGGCCGAGGCGCCCTCCCTGTCACGCCGCGACAGCGCCGGAATTGCGGTGTGCATCGATGCCCGCAACGCCGCGGCGGAGCTGGGCAACCTCGAGCAGATCCTCGGTTCACTGCCGGAAACCGTGCGCCTGCGCGTCCTGTACCTCGACGCCGATGAGAACACCCTGATCAACCGCTTCAGCGAAACCCGCCGCCGCCATCCACTGTCCAGCGACAACAGACCGCTGGCCGAGGCTATACGCCTGGAGCAGGATATTCTCGAGCCCCTGGCGGCGAGTGCCACCCTGACGCTCGACACAAGCCAGATGAGCATTCATGAGCTGCGCGATGCAATTCGCCAGCGCCTCGTTGGCGCGGTCGGTGAGCTGTCCATGCTGATACAGTCCTTCGGCTTCAAACGTGGCGTTCCCGCTGACGCCGATCTGGTGTTCGACCTGAGGATGCTGCCCAACCCCCACTGGAGCAAGGAGTTACGTCTGCTCACGGGTCGCGATATCGCGGTACATGAATTCCTGGAGTCGCACGCGATGACTCACCAGCTATTCGACGATATCAGCGGCTTTATCGACCGCTGGCTGCCGCATTATGCGAGGAGCAACCGCAGCTACATCACGATTGCCCTGGGCTGCACCGGTGGCCAGCACCGCTCGGTGTACATGGCCGAGCGGCTGCACAGCCACTGCCAGTCCGGCACGGGCCCGGTGCATCTGCGGCATCGTGAACTGCGGTAACGCGATACAGCATGATCCGCTGCGACGTCATTATCATCAACAAGCTCGGCCTGCACGCGCGCGCGGCGGCCAGATTCGTCAGCTGCGCATCGATGTTCTCGAGCCGTGTTCGCGCCGGTCGTGACGGGCGGATGGTCGATGGCAAAAGCATCATGTCGGTCATGCTGCTGGCTGCGGCGCAGGGCACAACCCTGCAGCTGGAAATTGAGGGCGGCGACGAGGAAGCGGCCCACGCCGCCCTGAAAGCGCTGATTGGAAACCGTTTTGATGAGGCCGAATAGCGCCGTCCGCAAACATATCGAGTTGTTGTAGGTCGACCTTTACCGGATAATCAACCGCTTAATTCAACCGGAATCTGGCGTCTCCAGCGCATGTCAAGCAGCGAAACACAGCACAAATCGAAAGCGCAGGACCGGCTCTCCGAGGCACTTGCCCAGGGCTCCCTGGCCGATGTGCGTCGCATTCTGCTGAAAATGGAGCCGGCGGACGTCGCGCACCTGCTGGCCTCGTCCCCGCCCCGCCACCGTCATGTCCTGTGGCAGATGATCGAGGGCGAGCTCGAGGGCGAGGTTCTCAACGAGCTGAATCCCGAGCTGCGACTCGAATTCCTCAGCAGTATGGAACCGGGCGATCTTGCCCAGCTTGCCGCCACCCTCGATGACGACGATATTGCCGATATCCTGCAGCAGCTGCCGGACCAGGTGACCTTCGAGGTTCTGGACGCCATGGACCAGCAGGACCGGTCCCGCCTCGAGCAGGTGATGTTCTACGCCGACGACACCGCCGGCGGCCTGATGAACACGGACACCATCACCATCCGCGCCGACCTGACACTGGACGTTGTCCTGCGCTACCTGCGGCGGCACGAAGAAATTCCGGAGATGACGGACAACCTGATCGTGGTAAGCCGTGACGACCGCTACGTCGGCCTGCTTCCGCTGCGTACCCTGCTGGTTTCCGACCCATCGCACTCGGTGCGCGAGATGATGGAAACGCGCCAGCCACCCATTCCCGTGGAAATGCGCGATGACGAGGTAGCCCGGCAGTTCGAACGCAACGACTGGGTCAGCGCCCCCGTAGTCGACGCAGCGGGTCGGCTGGTGGGCCGGATCACGATTGATGACGTGGTCGACGTCATCCGTGAGGACGCGGACCATTCGCTGATGTCCATGGCCGGCATGAGCGATGAAGAGGACACCTTTGCCCCGATCTTCAGAACCGCGCGCCGCCGCACCGTCTGGCTGGGGATCAATCTGGTCACCGCCTTTATGGCAGCCTCGGTTATCAACCTGTTCCAGGGCACGATTGAGAAGGTAGTGGCCCTGGCCGTGCTGATGCCGATCGTGGCATCCATGGGGGGCATCGCCGGGACACAGACGCTGACCGTGCTGGTGCGTGCCATCGCACTCGGACATATCCAGCAGCAGAACCAGGCCTGGCTGATACGTCGCGAAGCCGCCGTGGGCCTGATCAATGGCGCCATCTGGGCAGCCGTCGTGGCCACGTCGGCGGCGTTGTTTTTCGGCGACTGGATACTGGGCGCCGTCATCGCCGCGGCCATGGTGATCAATCTCATTACCGCCGGAATTTCCGGGGCATTGTTACCACTGGCGCTGGAGCGCCTGCGCATTGACCCTGCACTGGCCGGCGGCGTAATCCTGACCACGATCACCGACGTGGTCGGTTTCCTGGCATTCCTCGGGCTGGCAACCGCCGTGTATGCCTGATTTCCCCCACGACGACGCCCACCCGGATGCCAACGCCGCCGGGCGCCCCAGCAAGAGCGCCCTGAAACGTGAAATGATCGCGCGCCAGGCGCTCGGGGAGCGCCTGTGCAGACTGACGCCGCGCGAGCTCGAACACATCCCGCTGGAGCAGGGAAACACGCTGCACACGGCCATTGTCCAGTCCCGGAGCATCACTTCTAACAGCGCGCGCCGGCGGCATATGCAGTACATTGGCAAACTGATGCGCGATATCGACCCGGTGCCGCTGCAGGCCGCACTGCAACGGCTGCATGACGAGAGGGCCGCCGGAAGCGCGGCGCTGCATGCCCTGGAGGCCCTGCGGGATGACCTGATTCTGCGCGGTGACCCGGCGATCACCGCGGTCATCCAGCGCTGGCCACAGGCAGATCGCCAGATGCTGCGGCAGATGCTCCGACAGCAGGCCAGAGAACAGACGCAAGGCAAACCGCCGGCAGCGCGCCGACGGCTTTTTCGCTATCTCCGGGAGCTGGCTGACTCGTCGGAGTCGGCATAGGGACGATCCTCATCCGGCGGCGGCAGGGAATTGGAGGTATTGTCGAAGATTCGCTTGAGGCGCACCCGCGGAGCATCCAATGGCCCCGAGACGCTGTAGACCCCGCTCGACATACGCTCAACCTGCTTTTCAAACATCTTGCTGACAACGAAGACACCGGCCGCCACCGGCAGTCCCGCAGCCAGGGCGGCAACCCAGGGCAGGTTGTTTGCCACCGGCAGCGTGACCACCAGCTCGCCATCAACGGCCGCCAGGTTGGTCGTACCGCTGAAGCGAAAGGCGCTCGCCGACCCGTCGAGCGTCAGCGCTGGAACACGCAACTGCCCGCGATTGAAGACGAGCTCGCTGCTCGCCCGTTCAAAGGGAATCCCCGACTCAAACATGGAGGACAGGCTCAGGCCCTGCAGCAGCTCTGCCAGGTTGAGCAGCGTCACCACTTTCAGCGCGCCCGAGGCACCGCCACCGGGTGACTCCAGCAGCCGCCCATCACGGGCCTGTATCTGCAGTGTACCCTGCAGCTCTGCGAAACCCAGCGCCGCCGGTGTGCCCGGCCAGCGCAGGCTGCCAACCGCAGACCCGCTGCGGGATTCCAGCACCGGCGCATAACCCAGGCCCTTGAACACGGCACCGAAATCGTCGAACGCCATATCGACATCCAGCGCGCTTGCGAAATCGCCGCTACCCGTGGCGGACCAGCGCATCTCGGTACCGCCGGCATCGCTGCCTTCGCTGCGCAGGCCGAAAAGATCTCCGCGGATATTGCGCGCATACAGCGCGCTGCCATCGCTTTCAAAGCGGAAGCCCAGGTATCCGGCGCTGCGGCCCTGCTGCCGCAGCTCGAGGATCTGGACGTCGGTCGCAGGGCTGTTACTGAGAAAGCGGTAGATGTCCCTGCGCCACACCTCACGACTGACCTGCCGTGCCGGTGTTTCCGGATCACGGGTAACGGCCATGGCCGTGCCCAGCCCGTCGAGATCAAGCCAGTCGACCAGCAGCTGTGGCGACCCGGACGGCGAGTACACCGCCTGCAGCCAGTCGGATTCCAGCGCCAGGTTACCTGATACCGGCCTGCCGGATTCCAGACGCAGCGACGCGAACAGCGACTCGTCAAGAACCGCCTCGAGATCCGTGTTATCCGCCCCGAACGCCAGATCCAGCTCCAGTTGCCGGTGCTCCGCGGCGGTCTTTCCCCAGGGCGCGGGGAGAGCCAGGGTCACTCCCTCGAGGTCACTGTTCAGGGTCAGCACCGGCGCCTGCCCCGGCGCAATCCTCAGATCACCGCTCACCGACGTCTGCCCGTCGACGATGCCGGGGTCACGCCCCAGCCATTGCAGCAGTCCCGGCGTGGCAACCTCTGCCGCCAGAGCGACAGAGATTGTCCGGCCTGCTGCATCTGCATGCTCCGGGTGACGCGCCGTCAGTGGCTGGCCCCAGATCGTGCCGGCCAGGTCGCTGCCGGCGAAGCCCTGACCACTGCGGTACCTCAGATCGCCATGCAGGTCACGCACAGGCAATCGGCCCGGACGAATGTCGAGGTCGATGCCGTCAAACGCGGCGCGCAGGTCGACACCGACCGCAGGCCGGTCGGACGCCCGTTTCGACAGGGGCAGCCGCAGCTGCAGGTCCGCACTGACCGGGCCGCGCGCCTGCCAGTCATCAAGCGCGCCGGCGGTGAACCCGGCCAGGGGCGAATCCCGGACTATCTCGAGCCCGTCGGCCGCATCTCCGGAAACCCGCGCTGACACCGCCATTTCGGTCGTACCCTCGGCCGTGCGATCCATCTCGGCGGACAGGAAGTCGAGCCGGGTACCCGCGATGCGGCCGCCGTTGCCCCAGATGCTCAAACGCCGGTCATCGATAAGCACCGGTCCGGAAAACCCGTTCAGCGCGGGCCACTGTTGGTCGAACCGGATATCCGTGTCCTGAAGCTGGAAAAACATCTGCACCGTCATGTGTGCGAAATTGCGCCGACGCAGGCTGCCACGCCAGACAAAACCGCCCTCCTCGATCCGGCCGTCACCGAGACTTCCCTGCAGCCACCGCGTTACACCCTCGGGCAGCGTGAATGGCAGGTACTTGGCGCGGTAGCGCGGCTCCGTGTCGCGCAGCCCGACCAGCAGATTCATCGCCGGGCCCACCACATCGTCGTCCTGCAGCGGAAAATCCAGGCTGAACACGGCCCTGGCAGTACCCTCCACACCCCGCGCCGTTATCAGGTCGCTGCTCACCCGCACTGCCTCCTGATTCCAGCTTAGAGACAGAGCGCCGTAGAGTTCATCGTAGTTCAGGCTTTCGCGATAGACCTTCGGGAATTGCAGCGCCATATCCCGGCCATCCAGCAGAACACGCCCCCCGCCCGCGGTCAGCTCCACCAGGGCGTCCAGCCCGTCCACCCCCGGGGCGCCTCGCCATGAATCGACGGCTGCCTGGTCAATCCGGGCCGAAAACCGCCAGCTATCGGCCGGCGCGCGCACGTCATCCAGACTCAGCTCCGCCGCCGTCAGGAGCCCCCTTGGCCGCAGCTCCCCCAGCGCCGCCGCCAGAGCGGCGGGCATCGCCGGTGACGTCGCCAGCAGATTCTCTATACCATCGAGGCGCATGCCCGCAATGCGCGCGGAAAGCGAATCACCCAGCAGCTGGAAACGGGCGCGTGGCATGCTCCATTGCAGGCCCTGGTGCGCCACCGAGAGATCACTCGCCTGCAGCCGCCAGCCGCCGGTGACCTGGGTCAGGGAGGCGGTCATCGCCAGCGCCTCCAGCGGCAGGCTCCAGCTGCCCCCCGCTTCCGCGATAACCAGGTTCTCTCCCTGCGAGCGCAGGGCAATCTCGCTGCGCCCCCCCGCGCGCGACAGCCAGGTCTCCAGGGAGCCACCGCC
>JBHEPQ010000209.1:0-5651 GCA_046260215.1 Chromatocurvus sp. | reverse complement strand
CTGCTGGGTCAGGGCAATGCCGTCCAGCCCCTCGAGCAGCATGTGCTTCTGGGCGGGCTGTATAGGGAAAGTGAAACTTCCATCATCCACGGTAATGACGCGTTCCGCGGGCAGGTCAATCAGCAGGCGCCTTGCCTGCGGATCGCGTTCAACATCCGCGGCGAGGGATTCCACCTCCGCTTCCGGCAGCACGATGGGTAGCACACCGTTGCGAATGCAATTGCTGTAAAAAATGCTGCCGAAGGAGCTGGCAATAATCGCCCGTATGCCGTACTCCGAGAGCGCCCACACAGCGTGTTCCCGCGACGATCCGCAGCCGAAATTGCTGCCCGACAGGAGGATGCTCGTGTTGCGGTAGGCTGCCTGGTTGAGGATGAATGCGGGATCGGGTTCGCGGCCACCCGGCAGGGTGTATCGCCATGCGGCAAATAGGCCGTCGCCGAGTCCGGTTCGCGAGACACGTTTCATTTCCCGGGAGGGAATGATGGCATCGGTATCCACGTTGTTGCGCATCAAAGGAGCGGCGACGCCCCGGTGTTGGTGGAATTTCTGCACGCTCAGTCGTCTCCGGCGGCGCAGATCGCGCCTTTGACTGCGGATGCTACCACCGTGACCGGGCTTCCCAGATGCGTGCGGGTACCGGGGCCCTGACGGCCCTCGAAATTGCGATTAGTGCTGGAAATGACCCGCTTGCCCTCGCCGAAGGTTTCGCCGCCGGCATAGAAGCACATCGAGCAGCCGGCCTCACGCCAGGAAAAACCCGCTTCGGTGAAGATCCGATCGATTCCCTCGGCCTCCGCCGCTGCCTTGACCTGGCTTGAACCGGGTACGCAAACAGCATCAACGCCCGCTGCGACGCGCTTGCCCCTGAGCCAGTCGGCCGCCAGGCGCAGGTCGCTCAGGCGGCTGTTGGTACAGGAGCCGATAAAGGCGGCATCAATGGGCAGGCCGGCCAGTTGCTGACCCGGTGTCAGCGCCATGTAGCGCAGGGCTTTGCGCATGCCTTCCCGGCGCTTTGCGTCCGTTTCCCGCGCCGGGTCAGGCACGTGTCCGGAGAGAGCCACGCTGTGCTCCGGGCTGGTGCCCCAGGTCACAGTGGGGCTGATGTCGGCGCAATCCACCTGGATTTCGCGGTCGAAGATCGCGTCCTCATCGCTGAACAGAGACAGCCAGTGTTCCGTAGCCTGATCCCATGCGCCAGCAATGGGGGCGTAGTCCCTGCCACGCACGTAGTCCAGTGTCCTTTCATCCGTGGCGACGAACCCCGAAAACGCGGAGAATTCCACTGCCATGTTGCACAAGGTCATGCGCGCCTCGATGCTCAGGTCGCGTATTCCCTCACCGGCAAACTCCACGGCATAACCGGCGCCGCCGCCGGCGCCATGGCTGCCGATCAGGTGCAGTATCATATCCTTGGCGGTGACGCCCGGCGCCAGCCTGCCCGTGAAGGACACGCGCATGCTGCGGGGCTTTTTCAGGCGCAGGGTGCTGGTGGCCATGGCGTGTTCGGCCTCGGTGGAGCCGATGCCCCAGGCCAGAGCGCCCAGACCACCCAGGGTGCAGCTGTGGCTGTCGGGGCAGACCATGGTAATGCCGGGCAGGGCGATACCCAGTTCGGCTGCGATGACATGCACGATGCCCTGCTGTGGATCGTTGACATCGAACAAGCGTATCCCGGCAGCATCTGTCGCCCGTCGCGTGGCGAGGATGAAGTCCTTGCCGCTTGGCATCTGGGTTTCATCGCCGCGGCCCGGATAGGTGTCGACGATGTGGTCCATGGTGCAGAAAACACGCCGGGTGTCCCGCGGTGCCCGCTGTACGTCGGTCAAACCCTGCAGCGCGATGCTGCCAGTGCGCTCATGCAGGAACACACGGTCGATGTAGACAAGGTGCTCACCATCCCCGAGATCGGCGACGTGGTGCAGGTCCCAGAGTTTGTCGAAAAGGGTCTTGGGCATGTGGCGATCAGACGTTTCAGTGGCTAAACCACTGTGGTGAACTCTTAATTGGGAATAGTATTCTATATACTCTAGCATCGGCTAGATTTCGTGACAGGTTTATCCGGCTGTCGGCCTGTGCGGCACAGGCGGCTAGTGCGGACGCGACATGCCCTGCATCAGAAATAGCCGGCATAACCCTATCCGACATAAAATCCAACGTAAGCGCCGGCTTTCTCCGGCGGAGGTAGAGCACTTTGATGACGCCGGAAGTACTGGTCCTGTGCGCTGCCGCGGCATCCATCGCGTTTGTGCACACCCTGCTGGGACCTGACCACTATATGCCTTTTGTAGCACTGTCCCGCAGCCGTGGCTGGTCCCTTGGCAAGACAGTGCGTGTCACATTTCTCTGCGGTGCCGGCCATATCGTGGGGTCGGTACTGCTCGGTCTGATCGGCCTGTATATCGGTATGCAGCTGAACGTGCTCGAGTGGGTGGAGGGCGTTCGTGGTGATCTGGCGGCCTGGGCGCTGGTTGCCTTCGGCGCTGTCTACACGAGCTGGGGCCTCAGGCAGGCCTACAGCAAACGCCCCCACACCCACTGGCACACTCACGACGGGGTTACTCATCGGCATGTGCATTACCATGAAGCCTCCCACTCGCACCCGCATACGGGGCCCGATGCCATCGATACCGAAGATGCTGTGAGTGAGCGACGCGCGTTGGTGGGCTGGGCAATCTTTATCATTTTCGTGCTGGGGCCCTGTGAGCCGCTGATTCCCCTGCTCATGTTCCCCGCCGCCGCAGAGAGCCTGTCGGCCCTCATTGCCGTCACAACGGTATTCGCCGTGGTAACCGTCGGTACCATGCTGGCTGCCGTCGTGGCGGGATTCTGGGGCACACACCGTCTGCGCCTACCCGGCGTCGCCCGCTTCGGCCAGGCCATTGCCGGCGGCGTGATCCTTGGTTGCGGGCTGGCTATTTCCGTCCTCGGTCTGTGATTGCCTTATCCGCCTGCTGTTTCTGGTAGATTGCACCCAACCGAAAAAGAAGGCGCCTGGGTTTTGGTATGGATAAGCAGACCGTCGTTGTACTGACTCTGATCCTCTACAAGCTGTCGCTGGTCGGTATCGGCCTCTGGGCGTCCCGGCGCACCCACAGCGAGGACGATTTCTTCCTCGGCGGTCGCGGCCTCGGCCCGTGGGTGGCCGCGGTGAGCTATTCCTCCAGCGCTTCCTCGGCCTGGACACTGCTTGGCATGAGTGGTCTGGCCTATGTCGTCGGTGTTTCCGCAATCTGGGTGGTGCTTGGCTCCATCGTCGGCATGCTGGTGGCCTGGGGCTGGATCGCGCCACGCCTGATGGCCTACAGCCGGCTTCACGGGCAGATTACCCTGACCGATGTTCTGCTGCACGACACCGCGGGCAGGTGGCGCACGGCCATCAAGTGGAGCGCTTCCCTGATCGTCATCGTCTCCTTTGTGTTTTACGTCGCGGCGCAGTTTCAGGGTGCCGGAAACACGTTCGCCAGCACTTTTGACATGCCCATGCGTAGCAGTATCGTGCTGGGAGCGGCGATCATCATGGTCTATACGCTGCTTGGCGGCTTCTGGGCGGTTAGCGTGACCGATACGGTCCAGGGTCTGCTGATGGCGGTGACCGCGCTGCTGCTACCCATCTCGGCCCTGATCGAGGTAGGTGGCTGGCAGGGCTTTTTGTCGGGTCTCGAGGCGGTGAGTACGCCCGAGCAACTCAGCTTAACCGCGGACAATGCCGGCCTGGTCGCGGCGGGCGTGGTGTTTGGTGGTCTTAGTATCGGTATCGGCACCTACGGCCAACCGCATCTGCTGGTGCGATTCATGGCACTGCGCGATGACAGCGCGCTGCGCTGGGGCCGGCGGATTACAATTCTGTGGTTCCTTATCGTATTCTTCGGCATGTTTTTCCTCGGACTGGTCGGTCACATCCTGCATGCCGGGACTGAAAACCCGGAAACCATCTTCTTTGTGCTGACGGACAGCCTTTTCCCGACGCTGCTCGGCGCGGTACTGCTCGCCGCAGTGCTCTCCGCCATTATGTCTACCGCCGACAGCCAGCTGCTGGTGGCGGCGAGCGCGCTGTCCCACGACCTGGGGCTCGGGCGTCGCCTGCCGGGGGGCGTGATGCTGGTGTCGCGCCTGACCATCGTGGCACTGGTGATTGCCGCGGTACTGGTGGCTGTCTATCTGCCGGAGAAAATCTTCAGTCGTGTGCTGTTTGCCTGGATCGCACTGGGCTCGGCTTTTGGTCCACTGCTGTTCGCACGCCTGATGCAAATCCGGGTTGCGTCGGCTTCGGCGCTGGCGTCCGTTGTCTGCGGTTTCGCGCTCGCGGTGACACTTTACCTGGCGCCGGATACGCCGGGTAGCATCGCCGAGCGCTGTCTGCCATTTTTGTTGGCCAGCGTCATTCTCTGGATAGGACGCCGGCCGCTGTCGCCCTGAGCCCGGCATCGCTGCGCCGGGCCTCTACTCGATATTGAGATCCATCTTGTACTGGAAATGCTCAGGGTTGTAGACAACCTGCAGGTAGTCACGCAGGTGTTCCCGGTCCTCTTCCTGATTGTAGGAACGCCGGACCAGCGATAGCAGCGGGCTGCCCTCTGCCACCTGCAGTTCGTGAGCGGCTTCCGCATTCGCGGCCACCGCAGTTATCGTCTGCGTGACGTGCGTCAGCTCCAGCCCGTTGTCCCGGAAGTAGGTGATGCGGGGTGTGTTCTCGAAAACCTGCTTGCTGCGCGGCGGTTTCACCCCCGCGGTCCAGCTGACATAGTAGCCGAACTCACGACTTTCGCGCTCGCGCACCCGCACAAGGTAAAGCGCCGTCTCACCGGGCTCGAGCTCCAGTTCGTCGCGGATCGCCCGGGGCGGCTGCATCATCTTGCATTCCAGTACGCGCGCACTGGAATTGCGCGCCATGCTCTCGATTTCCTCCAGCATACCGGTGAGTGGGGCTTTTACCGGCTTTGGGGAATAGCGGTATATGATGTGCGTTCCTTTGCCGCGTCGCCGCTCTACCAAAGACTCGTCGGCGAGTTCGTCCATGGCGCGTTTGGCCGTGATGCGCGATACAGCGAAAGTCTTTGCCAGCTCCTCTTCCGTGGGCATGCGCTGGCCCAGGGCCAGGGTGCCATTGAGAATCAGCGTTTTGAGCAGGCTGTAAAGTTGGAAATACAGCGGCGTTGGCGACTCCCTGTTTAAATTCTTCATATCGCGGTGGCTGAAAATCGTGCTGGCGTTGTCCATACGACGACCTCGTGGAGACAATTGGTATAATGCTATATCAAATACAGCGTAATGTGCGAGCGCTCTGGAGATAGCTGGTTTCCCCGCCGGCGCTGGCTGGAGCTTGGCAATTGCGCACACACTCGGTAATAATCAATAATGTTATATCAATAGTGTATTTGGTCTGTCTCGGCAGCACCGTCAACCAGGAGTCTGATGTCCATGGGAATTACTGAACTGGCCGTTTTGCGTTGGTTGCATATCCTGGCCATGGTGTACTGGCTGGGCGGCGAGTGGGGCGTTTTTCAGACGTCCTACAACGTTGTCAATCGGAAGTTGCCCATGAACGAGCGGCGACGCCACATGGAGACGGCGTACCGCATCGACATTCTGGCGCGCACTGGCATTATTCTGCTTCTGCCCCTGGGCATGCACATGGGCCATCTTTGGGG
>JBHEPQ010000204.1:0-3613 GCA_046260215.1 Chromatocurvus sp. | reverse complement strand
GCGAGAGGCTGGATCTTCTTCGTCCGGCAGAGCGCATGATGTTCTACTGACCGATGAAGCCGCTCTGTTCTTTTATCATACCGATGCGGAATGAGGAGGGGGTTATCGGACCCTTGCTTGCAGATTTGAGACGCCGGTTTGCAGGCTGCGAACTGATCGTGATTGACGGGAAGAGCACGGACCGCAGCATCAACGAAGCGTTCGGTCTTGCGGATGCGGTGTTGCTCGGCGCGCCCGGTCGCGCAGCGCAGATGAATCTCGGCGCTGCCTGCGCGGCGGGTGACTATCTGTTTTTTCTGCACGCGGACACGCAGCCCTGCTTTTCACTGACGCAATTGCAGCAGGCGATGTCGCGAGCGCCAGCGTGGGGTTTTTGTCGCGTCCGCTTGAGCGGTTCCCATCGCGCTTTGCGCGTTGTTGAGTGCGCTATGAACATTCGTTCACGATTCACCCGGGTCGCTACTGGTGATCAGCTGATGTTTGTATCCCGAGGGTTGTTTCAGCAGGCGCAGGGCTTCGCACCTCTGCCGCTGATGGAGGATGTCGAACTGTGCAAGCGCCTGCGCCGCCGTCACAGGCCAGTGATGCTCGATGCTGTGGTGTGCACCTCGAGCAGGCGCTGGGAGCAGAACGGAATTCTGCGCACGGTGCTGACAATGTGGTGGCTGCGCTTTCTCTATGTTTGCGGCGTGTCCCCGACCAGGCTCTGGCGTCTGTATTATGGCAGCTGAGCAGACGCAGCAAGCGGTGTGCCTGTACCTGCAGTTTGCCCGCGCGCCGCAGGCCGGCAAGGTAAAAACCCGCATTCAGCCCAGTCTTGGTCCGCAAGAGGCCTGCGAGTTGCACTGCGAATTGCTGGTTCACACGGCGAGCCAGTTAAATGGCGTGCCTGCAGGTGTTCGCGAGCTGTGGATTACCGGAGACGTCGCGCACCCGTGGTTGTCGCAGGTTGCCTCTCACTATGGCATGGAGCTGCATCTGCAGCGCGGTGCCGATCTGGGTGAGCGCATGCTGCACGCGCTGCGCGATGGGCTGTCGAGGTACCGCAAGGTGGTGCTGGTGGGGAGCGATTGTCCGGGACTCGATCCGGGCTATCTCAGCCAGGCCGCACGTGCACTGGATAACGCCGATATGGTTTGGGGACCCGCCGCGGATGGCGGTTACGTGCTGGTGGGCGCCAGTCGCGTCGATGCTGACTGTTTCGACGGCATCGACTGGGGTAGCGCGGCTGTCATGTCGCAAACCCTTGAGCGTGCGCGCCAGGGTGAAGCTTCTCATGCGATGCTGCCTCTGCGCGAAGATATTGACCGTCCCGAAGACCTGCCGCTCTGGTGGGCGATACGGGATCGGGAGAGCGGGCATCCTGATCGTCAGGCGCGTGATGCGCTGCTCGCCGCAGGCCTGCAGTGTTGCTCTGACGACAGCTGACGGGGCGACGGTCCGACCAGGCGTCTCGACCAAGCGTTCTGACCAGCCGGTCTGACATAGCGCCTCGGAGTCCAGCGTCAGCCCCCGGCAATCTTGACGCTGTAGCCCTCGTCGGAGAGGAGGTTCTTCAGCAGTTCGCGCTGGTCCCCCTGTATTTCCACCGCACCTTCTTTTACTGCGCCGCCAACGCCGCAGCGCTGCTTGAGTTTTTTTGCCAGGACTTTGAGTTCCGCTTCATCGAGTGGCAGCCCCCGGATGATCGTAACGGCCTTGCCGCCACGTCCCTTGCTCTCGCGGTGCAGGCGGACAATGCCGTCTGACGGTGTGCGCGCAGTTTTCATGGATCGACAGCGACATTTGTCCACGGCCTCTTTGCAGCCGGGGCATAGCCTGCCGAGATCGGTGGAATAAACGGTGCGACTGCTGTTGCGTGGCATTCCTGCAATCCTCTCCTTTCTTCCTTTACTTGCGCTTGGTGTGTGGGGGTGTACGCTTTGGTCGCCAATGTCCAGGTTAAGGTCACTATGGAAAACGCGAATATTACGCGAGCTGAGCTCGAGCGTCTGCAGACGGAGCAGGCGTATCAGTCGGATACCATCGAGGCACTCAACGATGCGCTGTCTGCACAGCAGATGGCGCTGATCGAATTGCGCCACCACGTGCGACTTCTGGAGGCCAGACTCCGCGAATTCCTGGCAGATTCCGCGCGGGAGGATAGTGCGGGAAATAATGCAGGGAATAGTGCAGGAAATAGCGCAGGAAATAGTGCTGGAAATGCCGCCACAGAACCGCCGCCCCCGCATTATTGAAGGCGCATCGCCTGTGCCTCGCGTGTTGCGGCGAGGCCTCGAATACACCACACTTTCGCCTTGAATTGAGTGATAAATCAGTTTCATTGAGGATGACTCATGAGCGACAGCGGAAAACGAGACAGCGCGGAGCAGGCGGAATTTCGCCGCTACTGCCGCGATTGGCTGGCAGACCATCATCCTGGCGAGCCCTCTGTGCGTTTACCACAGTCGCCACTGGAAATCATGACCCGTGATCAGCTTGACTACCTGCAGGGCTGGCAGAAATCTGCGTACGACGCCGGCCTCGTGGGCTGCGACTATCCCGCAGACGTCGGTGGCGGAGGCCGCAAGGATTGCCAGCGTGTGGCCAACGAAGAAATGCAGGCGGCGCGCACGCCGTTCTTTCCCAACGTGATCGGTCTGGGCATGGCGGCACCAACCGTTCTCCATCACGCGCGGGATGACGTCAAGCGAGAGCTGTTGCCCCGGCTGTTTTCCGGTGAGGATATCTGGTGTCAGGGTTTCAGTGAGCCCGGCGCGGGCTCTGACCTTGCATCGGTGCAGACCTTTGCCGAAGCGAAGGGCGACAAATGGGTGATCAACGGCCACAAAGTGTGGACCTCACTGGCCCACTTTGCCGAATGGATGATCATCCTGCTGCGCACCGACAAAACCCACAAATATGAGGGGCTGTCCTATTTCGTGGTTCCAATTCGCGGCGCCATCGGCAGCGGTGTCAGCGTCCGGCCGCTGATCAAGATGACCGGCGAGACCGGTTTCAACGAGGTGATTTTCGACGGGCTGGAAGTGGATGACCGTTATCGGCTGGATGAGCTCGGCAAGGGCTGGCAGGTCGCCATGACGACGCTGCTGCACGAGCGCGGTGCCGGTGAGCTGCAGACCCCGCGTGCCGGGGGGCTCAAATCCCGTGAGTCACACTCGGCAACCTCGCGAAGTCTGCTGGAACTGGCCCGCAAGACCCCGCGAGGGACCGGCACGGCGGCGGATGACCCCGTCTTGCGGGATCGCATGATGCAGCAGGTGATTCGGGAGGAGGCGCTGAAAGAGAATCAGAGGCGTGCGCGGGTGCCGGCGCTTCTGGATCACCCCATGCGCCTGCCGCTGCAGAACAAGCTTCTTGCCAGCGAGCTCGGGCAGGATACGGCGCGTATCGCGCTCGAGGTCGCGGGTGCCTCTGCCACGCTGTATATGGCAGATGAACATGCGCCGGACAGGGGGCAGTGGCCTCTGGCGTATATGAATTCCTTTGGCATGACCATCGCCGCGGGTACCAGTGAGGTGCAGCGCAATATTCTGGGCGAGCGCGTGCTGGGACTGGCAAAGTCAAAATAGGGCAAACAACATGAGTCAACCGAATAACTACGGGTTTGGTG
>JBHEPQ010000199.1:0-9974 GCA_046260215.1 Chromatocurvus sp. | reverse complement strand
CCTCGATCGCATTGTGATGCTGATGACGTCGGCAGCATCGATTCGGGACGTTATCGCCTTCCCGAAAACACAGTCTGCACAGTGTCTGATGACGGACGCACCGGGCGCCGTAAGCGATGAGCAATTGCGTGATCTGAATATCCGCCTGAGGCAGGCGCCCGCGCCAGGGAAATAGCGCATGGGCGTATCGTCGCGCAAGGGTGAAGGAAAAAATACGAGGTAGGAGTCAGGTAAATGGCCGGTCACAGTAAGTGGGCCAATATAAAGCACCGCAAGGCCGCGCAGGACGCAAAGCGCGGCAAGATGTTCACCAAGCTAATACGTGAGCTGGTAGTCGCGGCGAAGCAGGGCGGCCCGCTGCCCGAGGATAATCCACGGCTACGCGCCGCCGTCGACAAGGCCCTGGGCGCCAATATGACCCGGGACACGGTCGACCGCGCCATCGCCCGCGGCGCCGGCAACAGCGACAGCGACAATGTGGAGGAGGTGACCTACGAGGGCTACGCGGCTGGTGGAATTGCCGTGCTCGTGGAGACCATGACTGATAACCGCAACCGCACCGTGGCCGAGATCCGACATGCCTTCAGCAAGCGCGGCGGTAACCTTGGAACAGACGGCTCAGTCGCTTACCTGTTCGAGCGCAAGGGGCAGCTCGGCTTTCCCGCAGGCACGGACGAGGAGCGGGTCATGGAGGTCGCGCTGGAAGCCGGCGCCGAGGATATTCGCAGCCACGACGACGGCTCCCTGGAGATCAGCACGGCGTGGGAGGATTTCTACACCGTCAAGGCGGCGATGGAGGAGGCCGGCCTGGAACTCGAGTCGGGCGAAGTCACGCTGGTTGCCAGCACCACCGTCCCGGTGGATGTTGCTGGCACAGAAAGCCTGATGGCGCTGGTTGATGCACTGGAAGACCTCGACGACGTCCAGAACGTCTACACCAACGTCGATATCCCCGACGAGGTGCTCGCGGCACTTTAGGGCTGCTGCCGCTGCATCCAACGTCGACGTCGGCCCGTCCGCCCAGCAGGGCGTGTCGAGACACGCCGTAAAGCCATCCATGGCGGCTCAGCGGCGGCATCCATGCCGCCGATGGTCTCGACACGCCCTGCTGGGCGGACGGGCCGGGCTACGGAGCTCAATCCCCTCGATCCGTGCTGGAAATACTGTTCATTTATACATACCATGTGTAAAGCGCGGCACCCGGGACATGAGACATGGCAGTGATACTGGGGATCGACCCGGGTTCGCAGAAAACCGGGTTCGGCATTATCGAATGCGTTCATGGTCGTTGCACTTACGTCACCAGCGGCGTCATCCGGTTGCCGCCGGGCTGCCTGCCGGAGCGGCTGCGCGTGATCGCAGAGAGTGTCACGCAGCTGGTTGACGATTTCTGCCCTTCGCAGTTGGCGATCGAGCAGGTATTCATGGCAAAAAGCGCGGGATCGGCACTCAAGCTGGGCCAGGCGCGCGGCGCTGCTATCGTGCCCTGCGTGCTGTCCGGCATGCCGGTGGGGGAGTATTCTGCACGGCAGATCAAGCAGTCCGTGGTCGGCACAGGTGCTGCCGACAAGTTACAGGTGCAAAATATGGTCAGGACATTACTTCGCTTGCCCGCGGCGCCCCAGGAAGACGCGGCGGATGCGTTGGCCGCCGCCCTGTGTCACGCCCATACATGTGCCGGGCTGGTCAGCCTGGCCGGTGCCACGGCAGTGCGTCGGAGACGCCTGCGATGAGCGAGGTGCCCGGGTGATCGGTCGCTTGCGTGGGGTCCTGGTGGCCCGGCAGCCGCCGGAAATACTCGTCGATGTCGCGGGTGTCGGCTACGAGGTGCAGGTGCCCATGAGCACGTTCTTCCGCCTTCCCGCTGTGGGCCAGGAGGTGGTCCTGGTAACGCACTTTGTCGTGCGTGAAGATGCCCAGCTACTTTATGGTTTTGTCGACGAGCGCGACCGTGTGCTTTTCCGCAGCCTCATCAGAGTCAGCGGGGTGGGGCCAAAGCTGGCGCTGACCCTGCTTTCGGGTATGGACGCCGACAGTTTCGTTCGCTGCGTCCAGCGCGAGGAACTGGCCTCTCTGGTGGCGCTGCCCGGCGTTGGTCGAAAAACGGCAGAGCGCCTTCTTGTGGAAATGCGCGACAAGCTGAAGGACTGGATCGGCGACGGTGCCGGGGAGATGGCGGCCGACGGGCGTGTGTCTGGCAAGCCCGATTTTGCCGCAGATGCCGAGGGTGCACTGGTGGCGCTGGGCTATAAGCCTGCGGAGGCGGCGAAGCTTGTGTCCGCGGTGAAGGACGACGCCGTGAGCGACAGCGAAGAACTGATTCGCCGCGCCCTGCGCTCTACCGTACGCAATGACAACAGGAGCTAGCGGCGTGATTGAGACCGATCGACTCATTTCCCAGGCGCCAACGGCCCCACGCGAGGACGCCCTGGATCGTGCCATACGTCCCAGGAGTCTTGAGGAGTACGTGGGCCAGCCTGCGGTGCGCGAGCAGATGGCAATTTTTCTGCAGGCTGCACGCGGCCGGAAGGAACCGCTGGACCACACCCTGATCTTCGGCCCACCGGGCCTTGGCAAGACCACGCTCGCCAGCATTATCGCCAATGAAATGGGCGTATCGCTTAAAACCACCTCCGGTCCCGTGCTCGAGAAGGCTGGCGACATCGCTGCGCTGATGACCAACCTCGAACCCGGAGACGTCCTGTTCATCGACGAGATCCACCGCCTGAGCCCGTTCGTCGAGGAAATTCTTTATCCGGCAATGGAGGATTATCAGCTCGACATCATGATCGGGGAGGGTCCGGCGGCGCGCTCCATCAAGCTTGACCTGCCGCCGTTTACCCTGGTCGGCGCCACTACCCGCGCCGGTCTGCTGACATCCCCGCTGCGCGATCGCTTCGGCATTGTCCAGCGTCTGGAGTTCTACGCTGAGGGTGATCTCGCGCAGATTGTTACCCGCTCGGCGCGATTGCTGGATATCGGCATTGACGCCGGCGGCGCGTGGGAGGTCGCGCGACGCTCTCGCGGCACGCCACGGATCGCCAATCGCCTGTTGCGGCGCGTGCGGGACTACGCCGAGGTCAAGGCCGATGGCTACATTAACGCCGAGGTGGCGGACCGTGCCCTGGATATGCTGAGCGTGGACAGTCGCGGCTTCGACCACCTCGACCGGCGACTCCTGCTTACCATGATCGAGCATTTTGACGGCGGGCCGGTCGGGGTCGACAGCCTGGCCGCCTCCCTGTCGGAGGAGCGCGGCACGATCGAGGACGTACTCGAGCCCTACCTCATACAGCAGGGGTTCATGGTGCGGACGCCACGCGGGCGCACGGTAACCCGCAACGCCTACCTGCACTTCGGCCTGCCACAGCCCGGTGGATCTTCGCCACAGGAGATGCTGCCGCTGGATGCGTCGCCGGACTCACCGTGATGACGGCAGGTGAATTTTCGCTGCCGCTGCGGGTCTACATCGAGGACACGGACGCCGGTGGCATTGTCTATTACGTGAATTACCTGAAGTACATGGAGCGCGCGCGCACCGAATTCATGCGTAGCCTCGGTTTTGCGCGTGGCGCCATTTTCAATGCCGATCACCTGTTTGTCGTGCGCGACGTTGCGCTGGTCTATCGGGCGCCCGCCCGGCTTGATGACGAGCTCCTGGCAACGGTCATGGTGGCGGGTGCACGGGGGGCAAGCCTGGCACTTTCCCAGACCGTGCGACGGGGCGAGGATCTTCTGGTATCCGGTGAGGTCACCATTGCCTGCGTGGGGCGCAACGATCTGCGTCCCCGTCGCATGCCGGCAGATATGCTTGCTACACTGCGTGCGCGGAGAGCTCCCGCCGCTACCGCGTAACCAGAATCGACGGAGAACCCCGCGTGCAGGAACAGCTCAGCCTTCTTGACCTGGTGATCAACGCTAGCTTTGTCGTGCAGCTGGTGATGCTGCTGTTGCTGCTCGCCTCGATAACGTCCTGGTATATGATCGTGCAGCGGGTCATCTACTTTCGCAATTCCCGGGAAGACATGCTGGTTTTCGAGGAGCAGTTCTGGTCAGGTATTGACCTTGCAGAGCTGTATCGGGAGGGTAATGAGCGCGCCGGCGACGGCGGTGCGATTCTTGGTATGGAGAGCATCTTCCGCGCCGGTTTCAAGGAGTTCTCCCGGCTCGCGCAGCAGTCCGACATGGATGCGGAGGCGATGGTCGAGGGTGCGCGTCGCGCCATGCGTGTTGCCATGCTGCGTGAAGAGGAACGTCTGGAGCGGAACCTGCCGTTCCTGGCTTCGGTCGGTTCCACGAGTCCCTATATCGGTCTGTTCGGCACGGTGTGGGGTATTATGCACTCCTTCCGCGGCCTGGCGAACGCGACGCAGGCGACCCTTGCCACCGTCGCGCCGGGTATCTCTGAGGCGCTTATTGCTACCGCGATGGGTCTGTTTGCCGCGATTCCCGCGGTGATGGCCTACAACCGCTTCGCCTCTCGCGTTGACGTGTTCGAGAATCGCTACGATACCTTTGTTGACGAGTTTTCCAGTCTCCTGTATCAACAGGCTTATACCCTGCGTTCGCGCAAGCGCAAGGGCTGAAGCCGCAATGGGACGCAGCCGCAACAAGCACCGCCCGATGGCCGAGATCAACGTTGTTCCTTACATCGACGTGATGCTCGTGCTGCTCATTATTTTCATGGTGACCGCGCCGATGCTGATGCAGGGCGTCAAGGTTGACCTGCCGGAGGCGCGCACCGAGCCGGTGGACGACCAGGACAGCGAGCCGCTGATTGTTTCCGTCAATCAGGCAGGGCAGCTGTTCCTGAACCTCGGCGCACAGGAAGACCTACCCCTGTCGCTGGCCACCGTCAGGCAGCGCGTGGGCGCAGTGATGGAGCGCAATCCGGGTAAGCCGGTACTGGTCTGGGGCGATCGCGCTGTGGCCTACGGCGAGGTCGTGACGCTGATGGCAGTGCTGCAGGAAGCCGGAGCCCCCAGTGTCGGGCTGGTGACAGACGATCCGAAATGAATCTCTATCTGCTCACGGACTACCTTCCGGAGTGGCTGCCGCCGGCGGTCGCCACGCTGTGCCTGCATGCCCTGGTGATTTTTATGCTACTCGCGCGCTGGGAGAGCAGCGATAATGACCGGGTAATCCAGGCGAGCCGGATCACGCCGGAGATCATCAACGCCAAACTGGTGTCGATAGATGAATTTCGCCCGAAGCCAGCGCCCAAATCCACGCCGAAACCTGTCGCAAAGCCGCGCAGTGCAGCGCCGAAACCGAAGTCAGCGGCCGCGTCGCCGGAAACCTCGCCCGCCCCCGCGAACAAGCCGGCCGCCCGGGAAAAACCTTTGCAAACGCCGCCCCGCGAGCCAGAACCGGCGCCGACAAAGCCCCCCGAGCCGCGCCTGGATACCGAAGCGCTCGCGGAGCTCTCGCGCCGGGCGCTGTCCGAAGCCATGGCGGCGGAATCCGCGGCGGAGGTGGCGGTCACGGCAGAGGAGATGGCCGCCAGCTACGCTGCCCTGATTCAGCGCGCAGTCATCGGCTACTGGAACCGCCCGCCCAGCGCGCGCAACGGCATGCAGGCCCTGTTGGCCGTGCAGCTGATCCCAAGCGGTGACGTGATCAGCGTGAGCGTGGTAAAAAGCAGTGGCAGTGCCGCTTTCGACCGCTCGGCAATCAACGCCGTCGAGCGCGCCGGTAGTTTCCCGGAGCTGAGGAATCTGCCGGTAAAGGAGTTCGAGAAAACCTTCAGGCGCTTTCGCCTGCTGTTCAAACCAGAGGATTTACGCTACTGATGATCACGCTCGCCCGAATACTTCTGCTCGCGGTCCTTATGTTGACCATCGTGACGGCACGCGCACAACTTGTCATAACGATTACCGAGGGCTCGGACAATCCCACGGCAATCGCGGTCGTCCCGTTTACCACTGAGGGTGTCGGGCTGGCCCCGGCAGATGTTGCGGAAATAGTGGCCGATGATCTCCTGCGCAGTGGTCAGTTCGCCCCCGTGCAGCGCGACAACATGCTCAGTTACCCGTCCAGCGGCGAGGAGATATTTTTTCGCGACTGGCGCGCGATCAATACCGAATACGTGTTGATCGGCCGGGTGACGCCTGGCGAGCAGTTGCGTGTGGACTACGAGCTGTTCGACGTCAACCGCGAGCGCCGGGTGCTGTCCGGGTCGCAAAGCGATGCGCAAGGCGAAGCGCGCATGCTGGCGCACAGAGTGAGCGACGCGGTTTATGAGCACCTCACCGGCATCCGGGGTGCCTTCGCGACCCGACTCCTCTACGTAGCGGTTGAGCGCAATCCGGGAGGCAGGGATTATTACCGCCTGACGCTGTCCGATGCCGACGGTGCCAGGCCCATTGTGCTTCTGGAGTCGCGCGAGCCGATCATGGCGCCCAGCTGGTCTCCGGACGGCCGTGAAATCGCCTATGTGTCCTTTGAAACGGACCGACCGGCCATTTTCCGGCAGGAATTGAAGTCCGGTGCGCGGGAGCAGCTGACCAATTTCCGGGGTCTTAACAGCTCGCCGGCCTGGTCGCCGGACGGCAATACCCTGGCGATGGTGCTGTCGAAGGACGGCAGTCCGGATATTTATCTCATGGACATCGCCAGTCGCAGCCTGACGCGCATCACCCGACACTACGCGATTGACACCGAGCCGACCTGGATGCCCGATGGCCAGTCGATTCTCTTTACCTCTGACCGTAGCGGCCGCCCCCAGATTTACCGCTACCATCTGCAGACCGGAATCACTGATCGTGTGACCTTCGAGGGCAATTACAATGCCCGCGCACGCATCGCCCAGGATGGACGTAATGTCGTTATGGTGCATCAGCGAGACGGACAGTATCATATTGCCGTTCACGACCTGGTGACCGAGCGTCTGCAGGTGCTTACCAGCACAGACCTTGACGAAAGCCCGAGTATCGCCCCTAATGGGTCTATGGTACTGTATGCGACGAAATCTGGGGACAGTGGCATTCTTTCGGCAGTTTCGGTGGATGGTGGCGTCAAGTTCAGTCTGCCCGCCCGCACGGGAGATGTCAGGGAACCGTCCTGGTCGCCTTATTTAACGCCTTGAAGGTGCGGCGTGAAACGCCGTTAACATAATGCAAATCGAGTTAAGGAAGCATGCTATGAAAGATCTGCCAGTTGCCGGTAAGGCGCTTACCCTGCTGTTTACCGCTGCTTTTCTTGTGGCTTGTTCGGGCACCGACACGAAGCAGGATGAAGAGGCGGCGGCAGCCGCTGCTGCTGCGGAAGAGGCGGCGGCGCAACAGGCGCAACAGGCGCGGGCGGCCGAGCAGGAGGCCGCTCGCGAGGCTGCTGAAGCTGCCGCAGAGGAGCGTCGCCTGGAGCAGGCTGTTGCTGCTGCAGGGTCCACATTCTACTTCGACTTCGACAGTTCCAGGCTGACCACCGAGGCGCGGCAGGCTCTCGATGCCCACATCGCGCTGCTGCGCACTAACGATCGCAACGTACGGCTCGAGGGCCACACCGACGAGCGTGGCACCCGCGATTACAACATGGCCCTGGGCGAGCGTCGCGCCAATGCCGTTCGCGATTACATGGTAGTCAACGGCATTGCCAGCTATCGCATCGAGACCGTCAGCTACGGCGAGGAGGAGCCAATTGCCTACGGTTCCGGCGAAGAAAACTGGTCGCAGAATCGTCGGGTGGAGCTCTCCCTGGAGTAAGTGTCCGAGATGAGTTTCAGGCGCATTGTCAGACGCGTTGCCGGACTGACCCTGATAGTCCCGGCCTCGTTTGGGGCGTTTGGCCAGGATTATATTGACGTGGAGGCAGAGCGCCAGCGAGCGCGAGCGAACCAATCCGGCGGCAGCGTGGATCAGCCCGCACGAGTGTCGCCCGACAACCGGTCGTCCTCGACGGACGGGGCGCGCAGCTACGGTCTGGATAGTCAGCCGGCGGAAACAGTGTTTCGCGACCCGCCCGATCGTGTGGCGCCGGACACACAGCAGAATATCGGTGACCTGTTTGTCCGGGTGCAGGAATTACAGCAGGAAGTGATGCGTCTGAATGGTCTCGTGGAGGAGCAGGGCAATCAGATCCGCACGCTGAAAGAGCAGAGTCTGGAACGCTACATGGATCTCGATCGGCGCCTGGCGGGTGGTGACGCGTCCGCCGCTGTTTCGGTGGCTGGGGAGGGGGAACCTTCGAAGCTGCCAGAGGCCCGGATGCAGGCCGGCGACGTCAGCGCAGAGCAGCCCGGCGAAGGTGATGCATACCGCGCCGCATACGCGCTGGTACGCGGCCAGGAATTCGATGCAGCGGTAAGGTCGTTCAAGCAGTTTCTTCAACGTTACCCGGATGGCCGCTATGCCCCGAACGCCCACTACTGGCTGGGCGAACTTTATCTGGCGCTGAAGCCCGCGGCGCCGGAACTGGCGCGACAGTCCTTTACACTGCTGCTGGATGAATATCCCGATAACGCCAAGGTGCCGGACGCGATGTATAAACTGGGCCAGGTACACTATGTCAAAGGCAATCGCGACAGGGCACGGGAATATCTCAATCGTGTCATCCGCGAGCACAGTGATTCCGCGGCAGCCGATCTGGCCAGAGAATTCATCGACCAGAACCTGTAGCGCTGGTGCGACTGTGAACACCGCCGTGCACGATAGCGTGACATCCCTGCGCATCACCGAGATTTTCTACTCCCTGCAGGGCGAGGCGCGAACTGTGGGGTGTCCCACCGTTTTTGTTCGCCTTACCGGTTGCCCCTTGCGCTGTGTCTACTGTGATACGGCCTACGCCTTCAGCGGCGGTATCGTGCGCGATCTGCGCGATGTGCTCGACGAGGTAGCAGCCCATGCGCCGGCTTACGTGACAGTCACCGGCGGTGAGCCGCTGGCTCAGCCCAGCTGTTTGCCTTTGCTGGCTGCCCTCTGTGATGCCGGCTATGAGGTGTCCCTGGAGACCAGTGGTGCGCTACCTGTGCAGGCCGTAGACCCACGGGTTGTCAAGGTACTGGATCTGAAAACGCCGGCCTCGGGCGAGGCGCACCGCAATGACTACACCAATATCGACTGCCTGCTGCCGCATGACCAGGTCAAGTTCGTGATCTGCGACCGTGCGGATTATGAGTGGGCCCGCTTCAAGCTCGACGAGTACGCCCTGGCCGGCCGTGTCAGTGATGTACTGCTGTCGCCCAGCCATGACCAGCTTGCGCCGCGCGAGCTGGCCGAGTGGATACTGGCCGACAAACTTCCGGTGCGCCTGCAGCTGCAGCTGCACAAACTGCTGTGGAACGACGAGCCCGGGCGCTGATGAAGACGGAGGCACGCAGGGCCGTTATTCTTGTTTCCGGTGGCCTGGATTCCACCACGGTGCTTGCCATGGCGCGTGCCGGGGGCTATTCCTGCTACACGCTCAGCTTCGACTACGGCCAGCGACATCGCGCCGAGCTGCTGGCGGCCAGGCGCGTGTCCCAGGTGTGCGGCGGTGTCGAACACAAGGTCGTGACGCTGGATCTTGACAGTATCGGCGGCTCTGCCCTCACAGATACCGCAATCGATGTGCCGCAGCAGGAAACCACGGGCATCCCGGTGACCTATGTGCCGGCGCGCAATACCGTATTCCTTTCCATCGCCCTGGGCTGGGCGGAGGTGCTTGGGGCGCGGGACATCTTCATCGGTGTGAATGCGGTGGATTATTCAGGTTATCCGGATTGTCGCCCGGCGTTCATCGATGCCTTCGAACGACTGGCCAATGTTGCGACCCGCGCGGGTGTGGAAGGCGATGGCGTGCGTATTCATGCGCCGCTGTTGGAGCTGGGCAAGGACGCCATTATCCACCGGGGCCTTGCACTGGATGTGGATTATGCGCTGACGGTGTCCTGCTACCAGGCGGATGGGCAAGGCCGCGCATGTGGTCGGTGCGACAGTTGCAGGTTGCGCGCGGCAGGTTTTGCTGCTGCCGGTATAGCTGACCCCACGCTTTACGCG
>JBHEPQ010000185.1:0-4262 GCA_046260215.1 Chromatocurvus sp. | reverse complement strand
CTCCCTGCGCTCCGCAATCCGTTCGATGAGCGCCTGTAGCTGAGCCGCGTTGTTGCCGCCCGGGTCATACAGGTCGATGATCTCAACGCTTTCGGCGAGACTCAGGCCAATACGCCTGCCGCGCAGAATCAGCTTGATGCGCACCCGGTCGGCGCTGGTGTAGTGCCGCTGTTGACCCACTCGCCGCGGCGTTACATAGCCGCGTTCCTCATAAAAGCGAATGGTCCGGGTGGTAATGTCAAACTCGCGCGCGAGCTCGGAGATGCTGTAGGTGGGGTCGGTCATTGTGTTGCCCAACTGGTAGTGAGAATACCTTAGCTCAGGTTTACGTTAACGTAAAGGGAAGGCCTTTCCCAATAGTAACGCGAGCCTGCTGCGGCGCTTGCTCGACGTATGCCGCAGACACGCTGCGCGCGCTGTCTCTGCTATGATGAGTAACGAACAGGCAGCGTGGAAATTCGGGAGTACGCGTATGACGCAGGCGGAGATTCTCACGCGGCTGGCAGACGGCAAGTTTCATTCCGGGCAGCTTCTCGCCGACAGCATGGGCGTGAGTCGTACCGCTGTATGGAAGCAGCTGGCGCACCTGGAGGGGCTGGGGCTGCAGCTTGAATCTGTCCGAGGCAAGGGTTACCGCATTCCCGGTGGGCTCGATCTGTTGCGGGAAGAAGGCATCCGCGCCGGGCTGTCGGAACAGGTGAGTGCATTGGCGGCGGAGGTGTTGGTAGTGAACGTGGTGGACTCTACCAACGCCGAATTGCTGCGCCGCAGCATAACCCCAGCAGGTCGCTCGGCGGTCTGTACGGCAGAACAGCAGCGGGCCGGCCGCGGTCGTCGAGGGCGCGCCTGGATAAGCCCGTTTGCCCGTAATGTATACCTGTCCATGACCTGGGAGTTTGCGCAGGGCGCCGCGGCCCTGGAGGGCCTCAGCCTGGCCGCAGGGGTCTGTGTGGCCCGCGCACTTGCCGCCAGCGGGATACCGGTACCTCAGCTCAAATGGCCGAATGACGTGCTTTACGACGGGCGCAAGGTGGGCGGCATCCTGATTGAAATGACGGGAGATGCCGAGGGTCCGGCACGTGCAGTGCTTGGTGTGGGCATCAATGTCTCCATGCCCGGCGCTACGGCGGACGAAATCGACCAGCCGTGGACGGACCTGGCGGCGATTGTCGGTGCTGACCTGCCCGGGCGCAGCGCTGTGATCGCCTCGCTGTTGAACGAATTACTGCCAATGCTGGCGTCTTTTGAGGCTGGTGGTTTTGCGGGCTGGCGCGATGAATGGATGGCGCTGGATGCGAACGCCGGCAGGCCGGTCACCGTCACCATCGGTTCGCAACGCCTCGCGGGTATTGACGCTGGCGTGAGTGAGCGCGGCGCGCTGCTTCTGGAAACGACCACGGGCACGCTGCCCGTCTATGGCGGCGAGGTATCCTTGCGGGCTTGTACATGATGGTCAGCGATGGGGCGGTCCTTCAGGTTGACCTCGGGAACAGCGGGCTCAAATGGCGGCTGGTGACGGATGATGGCGTGCACTGTCGCGGTGTGCAGGCGTTGAGGGGCAGGGTTGGCGGGGAACTGCAGCTGCCTGATATCCGGCCCGCGGCAGTGCTGGTATCCAGTGTTGCGGCACACGAGATAGACCAGCAACTCGCGGCGCAGATTCGTCAGCAATGGTCCCTGGAGCCCTGGTTCGCGCGCAGCGAGGCGGAGACACTCGGCTTGCGCAACAGCTACAGGCAACCGGAGCACATGGGTGTCGATCGCTGGCTGGCCATGCTGGGAGCCTGGCATCCCTGGAAAGAGCGCGTCTGCGTCGTGGACGCGGGGTCTGCCCTGACTATCGACATCGTTGCCGCGGACGGTCGTCACGAGGGCGGGTATATTCTGCCCGGTGTCGCGTTGATGCAGCGGGCATTGCGTCGGGATACTCAGCGCGTGCGATTTGACCAGACTCCCGCTGCTGTGCTGGCGCCCGGCCGCAGCACTGCAGAGGCCGTGGGTCACGGCACCGCACTTGCCCAGTGTGGCGCCGTCAGGCTGGCGGTCGAGCTGGCATCCGCAGGGCATGGCATGCCGCCGCGAGTGGTGCTGGCGGGCGGTGGTGGCCAAATGTTGAGCGGGCTGCTGGGTGGCGAGCTACAGTGGCGACGCGATCTCGTATTTGAGGGACTGGAGCTGGCCGCGGCGGCGGCGAATGTCACGCTGAATCGGTAAACGGCCTGCTGCCAGACGCCACCTGTCAACGCGATTGCGCGGCGCGGCATGTTTGTCTATTATCTGCAGCCTTCCGGAAGCGACGATGTATCCTGTCTATCCCGGAAACGCAGAGCTGGCGTAGCTCAGTAGGTAGAGCAGCTGATTTGTAATCAGCCGGTCGGGGGTTCGATTCCTCTCGCCAGCTCCATATTTGATAAGTTGTGTATCACGTTCCATAAGTTCTGTATCACATTCTGCATCGCTCCGGTGCGCACGATGTCTGGCCCTTCACCGCATCCGGCCCCGCAGGCTATACCCCTGCCCAGGCACCCGCTGGTGTCGATACGTGGCACAGCGTAACCTCTAGGAGCCTAAGTCCGACAGGCTCCCAGAGGCAGTTAAAATAGAGGCAGCTCAAAATCGGAGTGAGAGGATGCGATGCCTGCTGGTTTTTTCCCTGGTGATGATGAGTGCCTGCAAAACGGCCGATGGGGGCACAAATCGCATGACTGCCTGTGAGAGCGAGCCGGGCCGCGTTGTCGCAGACGGTTTTGAGGTCGACTACTTTCACTACAGCCAGGCAGCCATCTCTGATCGCGCCGTCATCATCATGCCTCCCACCGGCGGCACGACATTTCTGGAGTCGCGCTACGCCTCACGCTTCTGCCAGGCTGGGTTCAGCGTTTATGTGGTGAGTGCCTGGACGGGAATGTCGGAAACGTCTGTTGAGCTGGCTATCCACAACCGGCTATTCGGTCGCGCGCAGCGTGCCATACAGGCTATTACCGAACAGGCGCCCGAAGCGTTAGTCGGGCTCCTGGGAACGAGCGTGGGTGGCCTGCACGCAGCGACCGCCGCGGGGCATCTGGCGGGTGTTTCTGCGACGTTTGTCATTGCCGCAGGCGCCCCGGTTGCCAGCGTCATTGCCTTCACTGATCAGAAGGCATTGAAAACGCTTCGCGAGCGGCGCATGGAAAAGTTCGGCTTCGACAGCCAGGCCGCCTATCGCGATGCGCTGGCACAAGAGTTCCATTGGGAGCCACTGGCGTTCGCGGATGCCGCGCGCGACAGGCCGCTGGGTATGGTGGTGGTGCGCGGGGACAGAACAGTCCCGACGCTGTATCAGGAGCAGCTGAGAGAGGCGTGGCAACCCGATGTCGAGTATTCCGTGAGCGGTTTTCCTGTCGGCGCTCACGCTGTCGGCATTCTGCAGGCATGGTGGTTTCATGCGCAGGACATTCTGGATTTTTTTGTCGAGGCGTCGGATCCGGTTCAGACTTGATCTGGTTGTTCTACGTTGCTCTACGACGTTGTTCGGGCGCCGGCCGTACTCGGTGTAGCGCGCAGATCATCGCCACCCGTTCGCAGTTACAACCCACAGTCAAGATATTAGCTGCGGACACCTCGCTTGCCACGGCTGCAGGCAAATCGCTGAAGGGCAATAAACAGGTTGACATCCCGGTGCACGGTCAGGACAATGTGCCGCCTTCTGGAGGGGTTCCCGAGTGGCCAAAGGGATCAGACTGTAAATCTGACGCGAAAGCTTCGGTGGTTCGAATCCACCCCCCTCCACCAGACGTTAGAGGCCGTGATCATAGGTCGCGGAAAGGTGGTAGAAAGACGCGTTATGGCGAGTGTAGTTCAGGCGGGTATAGTTCAAAGGTAGAACCTCAGCCTTCCAAGCTGATGATGCGGGTTCGATTCCCGCTACCCGCTCCAGGAGCAGGAAGCAGGTCGAAGGCTCATATAGCTCAGTCGGTAGAGCACTTCCTTGGTAAGGAAGAGGTCACCGGTTCAAGTCCGGTTATGAGCTCCACTGCTGCTGAAAGAAAGGTAGGCCACTGGCAAGTCCGCTTCGTGCGGTCGCCGTGAAGCATGAATTGGATAGCGTTGAAGGCGCTGCCGTTGTAAGGAGACTGTCGGAATGGCAAAAGCAGCATTCGAACGTAACAAGCCCCACGTCAACGTGGGCACGATTGGTCACGTTGACCATGGCAAGACGACGCTGACGGCGGCACTGACGCGGGTGTGTGCCGAGGTCTGGGGCGGCAGCGCGATTGCGTTTG
>JBHEPQ010000175.1:0-7024 GCA_046260215.1 Chromatocurvus sp. | reverse complement strand
CGGCGACAGACCTTTTTCGCCGGGCAACCCATGTTAATGTCGATAATCTGCGCGCCGCGCGCAGCGTTGTGCTGCGCGGCACGCGCCATGTCCTGCGGGTCGTTGCCGACGATCTGAACGGATCGCGGCATGATCTCGGCGTCGTGGCGGCTGCGCAGGCGGGTCTTGCGTGAATCCCGAAGCTGTGGGTTGGCGCTGATCATTTCGGCGACCGCCAGCCCCGCACCGTAGCGCAGGCACAGACGCCGGAAGGGGAGATCGGTGACCCCGGCCATCGGGGCCAGTGCCACGGGTGTCGTCAACTTGTAGGGACCGATCTGGAGCATGCGTGGGGACTGTCGCTAGCGAGTATTCAATCATACGCGAGCCTCGGTTCCGGATAAAGCTGACCCGCTCGGAAACTACCGGTTGCCAGTGGGCGAGGCGGACCGCCGGGGTATCAGTTGAACCGCCCCTGCAGGCAGACCCAGTTTTCCTGTTCGCCGGCGACAGTCAGCGCAAGGCGTGGGCTGTAGTGCGCGATCACGTCATCTGCCTGAGGGGCAAGCAGTCCGGACAGCAACAGTGTGCCGCCCGGCCGCAGCAGGGCCAGCAGCGTCGACGACAGGGATATCAGGGGGCCGGCAAGAATATTGGCGATAACAACGTCGGCGCTGTCCTGCCAGGCCGCAGCATCGTAGTCGCCGGGCAGGGCGACGCGCAGACTGTTGTTGGCGATGCCATTGCGCGATGCGTTGGCGCGCGTGGCCACCAGCGCCTGCGGGTCGTTGTCGACACACAGCAGGGCGCGGGCGCCGAGACGTCCCGCCGCCACGGCGAGGATACCCGAGCCACAGCCGTAGTCCACGACGTTGGCACCCTCAAGAGGCAATGCGTCCAGCGCCGCGAGGCAGAGTGCGGTGGTGGGGTGGGTGCCGGTGCCAAACGCGAGCCCGGGATCGAGGAACAGGTTGATGGCATCGGGCCGCGGCGGCTGCAGCCAGCTGGGGCATACCCACAGGCGGCGACCGAACTGCATGGGCCGGTAGTTCTGCATCCACTCCCGTTCCCAGTCCTTGTCTTCCAGGATCTCCACCCGCTGGTTGCAGCGCGTGAGCAGGGCCGGGTCCAGCTGCGCCAGGACGGTATCCATATCGGTGTCAGCGGGGAACAGCCCCGTGAGGCGCGTCTCACGCCACAGTGGCATTTCGCCGACCCCCGGTTCCAGCAGCGGCTGATCGGCGTTGTCCTGCAGCGTCACTGCCACCGCGCCGGCAGCCAGCAGGCTTTCCTCCAGCGCTGCGATGGCGTCGGGCTCGGTGTCCAGTCGCAGCTGCAGCCAGCTCATACCGGCTCAGTCTTCCAGCTTGCTTTCCAGGTAGTGAATGCTCACTCCCCCGGCCCGGAAGGAGGCGTCACGCACCAGGTCCCGGTGCAGGGCAGTATTGGTGCGGATGCCCTGGACGATCAGTTCATCGAGCGCCTGCCGCATGCGCACCATGGCGATATCGCGATCCTCACCGTAGCTGATGATCTTGGCAATCAGCGAGTCGTAGAAGGGGGGCACGGTGTAGCCGTCGTAGATATGCGAATCGACACGGATGCCGGGACCGCCCGGCGCATGAAAGGTGGTGATGGTGCCCGGGGAAGGCACAAAGGTGTGGGGGTCCTCGGCGTTGATGCGGCACTCGATGGCGTGACCGCGAACCCGGACGTCCGCCTGCTGTAGAGACAGTGGCAGGCCGGCGGCAATACGCAGCTGCTCGCGCACGATATCCACGCCGGTAACCATTTCGGTGACCGGATGCTCCACCTGTACGCGGGTATTCATCTCGATGAAGTAAAAGCCGCCGTCCTCGTATAGAAACTCGAAGGTGCCGGCACCGCGGTAGCCAATGTCGATGCAGGCCTTGACGCAGGATTCAGCCACCTGGGCGCGCAGGGCAGGTTCGATATCGGGCGCGGGGGCCTCCTCAATTACCTTCTGGTGCCGTCGCTGCAGCGAGCAGTCCCGGTCTGCGAGATGGATGGCGTTGCCCTGGCCGTCGGCCAGCACCTGTATTTCCACATGTCGTGGCTTCTGCAGGAACTTTTCCAGGTAAACGACACTGGAGCCGAATGCCGCTCCGGCCTCGGACTGCGTGACCTGTACCGAGTTGACCAGAGCCGCTTCGTTATGAACGACGCGCATGCCGCGTCCACCGCCGCCGGCGGCTGCCTTGATAATGACCGGGAAGCCGATGCGCCGGGCGATCGCGATGATCTCGTCGGCATTGTCTGGCAAGGGGCCATCGGAGCCCGGCACGGTGGGCACGCCGGCCTCTTTCATGGCGGCAATAGCGGATACCTTGTCCCCCATGAGGCGGATAGTGTCCGCCCGGGGGCCGATGAAAACGAAGCCGCTTTTCTCTACCTGCTCGGCAAAATCCGCATTCTCAGACAGAAAGCCATAGCCGGGATGAATGGCATCTGCGTTGCTTACCTCGGCCGCGCTGATGATCGCCGGCACGTGCAGGTAGCTTTGCGATGCCCCGGGGGGGCCGATGCAGATGGCCTCGTCGGCCAGCCGTACATGCATCAGTTCCGAATCGGCACTCGAGTGCACGGCGACCGTCATAATATCCAGTTCCTTGCAGGCACGCAGTATCCGCAGCGCAATCTCGCCGCGGTTCGCAATCAGGACCTTTTCCAGCATAGTCAGTCTTCCTTTCGTTGCCGCCGGTCCTAGACGATGGTGATCAGTGGCTGGTCGTATTCCACGGGTTCGCCATTATCGACGTGTATGGCGGCGACGGTGCCGGCTTTATCCGATTCGATCTGGTTCATCATTTTCATCGCCTCGACAATGCACAGCACATCCCCTTCCGCCACCGTGGTGCCGACCTCGACAAAGACCGGCGAGGAGGGTGACGGGGAGCGATAGAAGGTGCCGACCATAGGCGACAGAAGCTTGTGGCCCCTGTCCTCCTGCGGTTGCGGTGCTTCCGCTGCCGGGGGCGGTAGCGGTCCGGTCCCGCTGGGTGCGCCGGGGGCGGCGGGCTGGGGCGCCGGCTGCGGCATGTAATAGCCCGGGTGGGCAAACTGTTGGGCGGCGGCAGCCGCGCCATTGCGGCTGATGCGCACGGACTCCTCACCCTCATTGATCTCTATCTCATCGATGTTGGATTCTTCCAGCAACTCGATCAGTTTCTTGACCTTGCGAATATCCATAGTGGGTCTCTTCAGCGATGCTTGTGGGTTATGTGTTTAGGCGCCGCAGCGCAGCCTGCAGCGCAAAATCGTAGCCATCGGCGCCGAGCCCGCAGATCACACCCAGGGCCAGGTCGGAAAAATAGGAGTGCCGGCGGAACGCCTCACGAGCGTGCACGTTCGACAGGTGCACCTCGATAAAGGGGATCTCGCTCGCAGCCAGCGCATCGCGCAGGGCAATACTGGTATGCGTGAACGCGGCGGGATTGATAAGGATGAAATCGACCTTCTCCTGCCTGGCCTCCTGCACTCTGTCGATCAGTGCTGACTCGGCATTGCTCTGCAGGCTGAGCAGGCGATGTCCGGCCGCTGCCGCCTGCATCTGCAGCCGGTCGTTCAGTTCGGACAGGGTTATCTTGCCGTATACCGCGGGCTCCCGATCACCGAGAAGGTTAAGGTTGGGCCCGTGAATGACAAGTATGGTGGCCACTGGCGTCTGTTACCTGCGTGTTGGTATTTTCTCGAAGTGTGAATCAAATCGCGATTTTTGTCCAATAATACTCGCGTTTTTCAGGATGTTACCGGCATTTAGCCGCTGGTGTTCTCCGGGAGCTGCGCCAGAGCGTCAATCAGGTGTCGCTTGCGAAGGAGCTGTGGCAGAACCAGTGGCTCTGCGGCGGGGTCGGCTGGATACAAAAGGTAGAGCGGAATGCCCGAACGGCCCATGCTGTCCAGGAAATCGGCGATATCCGCATCGTAATTGGTCCAGTCGGCCACCATGTATACAACATTGCGCTGATCAAACCGCGCCGTTGCGTCGTCGGTGTGCAGTACCGTGCGCTCGTTGGCCAGGCAGGTGATGCACCAGTCGGCCGTGAAATCGACAAACACCGGCCGTCCCCCGGCGCGGGCCGCTGCCACTGCGTCGGAGGACCAGGCCACGCGCCCCTCCGTCAGCTCACGTGCCGTCGCGGAGGCTTCGCCGCGCCAGCCGGCGCTGGCGACAGCCAGCACCAGGGCGATACCGGCGGCACCCTTGCGCCAGGCACCGGGCCCCCAGAGCCAGAGCCCCAGCGTCAGAAGCAGCGCGCCCAGCATGGCCACCGCCATTGTATCCACCCCGGTCTGGCGCCCCGCCACCCAGAATAGCCAGAGGGCCGTGGCGTATAGCGGAAAGGCGAGCGCCTGTTTCAGTGTCTTCATCCAGGGCCCGGGTGCCGGCATCATACGCCGGGCTGTCGCGCTGTAGCTGAGCAACAGCAGGGGCGAGGCCATACCCAGACCCAGTGCCGCAAAGACCACCAGTCCGATAGCCGGTGGCTGCGTCAGGGCAAAACCGAGTGCCGTGCCCATGAAGGGGGCCGTACAGGGGCTGGCGACCAGAACGGCGAGAACGCCGGTAAAGAAGCTCCCGGCACTGCCGCTGCGATCTGCCAGCCCGCTGCCAAGGTTCATCAGTCTGCCGCCAAAGTGCACCAGTCCCGACAGGGAGAGCCCCATGGCAATAAACAGATAGGCAAGGCCGATGACAAAGCCGGGAGACTGTAATTGGAAACCCCAGCCAATGGCGCGGCCGGCCTGCTGCAGCGCCACGAGGACCGCAGCCACGAGCAGGAAGCTTGCGACCACGCCCGCGGTGTACCACCAGCCATGACGGTGGCGTTCCCGGGGCTCGGCGCGGGCAAAAGCGAGGACCTTGAGTGACAGGATGGGAAATACGCAGGGCATCAGGTTGAGAATGATGCCGCCGGCAAAAGCGAGCAGCAGCATGTAGAGCAGCGTCGTCAGCGTGCTGTTGGCAGCGGACTCGCCAGCCGAGGTTGGCTGCTGTGATGCCCGCTGGCGGGTGGCGGTGGTTTCGGTTACGGCAGCGCTGGTGAAATCGAGTTCGAAGCGTTGCGTCCGCGGCGGATAGCACAGGCCGGCGTCGGCACAGCCCTGGGACGTCACCGTGAGAACGGCGCGGTCGGGCGTCTGCTCGGGGTTCAGCGCGATGTCGGCCTGATCGTAGTAAACGTTGACGTCGCCGAAGAACTCGTCTGTGCGTTCCAGACCCCGGGGCAGGCTGGCATCGAGTGTAATTTCGGCATCATCTCGCGTCAGTTCGTGATCCAGAGAATGTCGGTAAAGGTAGTAGCTGTCGGCGATCTGCCAAAACAGTCGCAGACTGCCGTCATCATTGATCTCGACTGCCAGGCTGTAGGCTTCTTCCACGGGCAGAAAGTCAGGCCCGCTCATTTCTCCGGAAAGCGTAATGGTGCTCTGGCCTGCGCCAGTGGGGAGGGATTGGCCGAGGGCGGTGCCGGCGCCGAGAGCAAGAAGACACATGAGGAGCAGTGCATGCAATCGGAAAAAACTCAGTGGGGCGGCAGGCATGGCAGATCAGTTCGCGTGTGTCGGAGCGCTGATTGTATCAGTGACGGGTGAGCGGCCCAATGCACAGCGGGTATGCACAGCGGGCCCGTTGCCCGTGGGCGATAATGTGGTGCTTGCTGTTACACTAACCCGGTTCGCGAAACGTGGAAGAGATGCACTATGCAAAGATCTAGCCTGCAAAGATCAACCCTGCAAAGATTTATTCCGCAGAGACGTATCCTGCAAAAAAGCAGCATACTGTCGATGGTTGCGGGATTGCTGCTCGCCCCGGGTGTCAGCGCTGATCCCGCCATCAGCGGCGCCTGGGTTCGCGCCATGCCCCCGACCCAGAGTATGACGGCGGGCTATCTGACCGTTACCAACCCCGGCGAGCGCGCCATTATCATCACCGGCGCCACGGCTGACATCAGTTCACGGGTGGAGCTTCACACGACCGTTAGCCGCGACGGTATGCGGCGTATGCAGCCTCTGGAGTCACTGGAGGTCGCCGCCGGTGGCAGTGTCGCGCTGGCACCCGGTGGCCATCACCTGATGCTCCGGGACATGACGCGCATGCCGCTGGAGGGCGAGCGCGTGGAGCTGTGTCTGGAATTGACTGGCAGTCAGCCGATATGCACCAGCGCCGTGGTCAGTCGTGGTGCCCCGGAAGCCAACAGCCATGATCACTGAGGATAACTGCGATGAATGACACCCGACCGGAAGCCACCGCAGTCAAACCCGGTGTTCGTCAGCGCCTGCGGAATGTGCTGGACGACTTCGTCCCCCAGGGGGGTTGGCTGAAAATCATTCTGGCTCTGTTCGCCGTCTACCTGGTTATTGTGCTGGTGCTTGGTGTGCTGTGGAGCGCTGCACCGGAGCCCTTTGATGTCAATGCGCGGGTCACGAAGTACATTCCCGAGGACGCCAAGGATCCGCCGACGGGAGCGGTGACCACCGCCGCGCTGATCGGGGTCGTGGAAACGCTGCTGGAAAAACGCGGCGGCTTTCTTTATAACGACAAGTTTCCGCCTGGCCTTTATCTCGACAACATGCCCAACTGGGAATACGGAGTGCTGATCCAGGCGCGGGATCTCGGTCGCGCGATGCGCGAAGTCCTGAGTCGATCGCAGTCACAATCCAGGGAAGATCCAGACCTCGCGATAGGGGAACCGCGACTTAACTTCCAGACCGACAGCTGGATACTGCCCGCCTCGGAGTCCGAGTATCGCGACGGTCTCAAGTATTTCCGCAGCTATCTGGCGCGGCTCACCGACCCCGATCAGTCCGACGCCCAGTTCTACGCCCGCGCCGATAACCTCCGAAACTATCTGGACATGGTCAATTCACGGCTGGGCAGCCTGTCCCAGCGCCTCAGCGCCAGTGTCGGCCAGCGGCGCCTGAACACGGATCTTGCCGGCGACCCACGCGCGCTGCAGTCGACCCTGGCGGACCCGGAGCAGGATGTGAAAACGCCGTGGACCGAGATCGACGATGTCTTCTT
>JBHEPQ010000160.1:0-7036 GCA_046260215.1 Chromatocurvus sp. | reverse complement strand
AACGCCATCGCCGACCGCGCTGACGGTACCGGCGCCATCCGACAGAGGAATGCGGCCAGGCTGCACCGGCAGCACACCGGTAACCACGACGTAATCGTGAAAGTTGAGCGAACTGGCCGCCACGTCCACCTGAATTTCGCCAGGACCCGGTTGGCGTGCCTCTGCGGGTTCCTTTACCAGGGTATCGAGCCCTACCGGATTGCCGAGTCGTAGTCGTTCAATCATGCACATTTTCTCTCAAGGATTAAGGACACATCACGACAGAGTGATATGCAGGTTTGTGTAGGCTTCCCGGGCCAGCGTCTCGCGAAAATCCGGATGCGCTATAGCCACCAGCGCCGCTGCCCGCTCGGACAACGACCTGCCGCGTAGCTGTGCAACGCCGTATTCCGTCACCACGTAGTCGACCTGGGCACGGGTTGTAACAACCCCCGCCCCCGCAGCGAGCGTCGATACCAGCCGGGATGACTGTCCTCCCTGCGCGGTGCTCGGCAGCGCGATGATGCTCTTGCCACGCTCCGAATAGGTGGCGCCGAGAACAAAATCAACCTGCCCACCTACACCGGAGTAGATGCGGTGCCCAATGGAGTCAGCACAGACCTGGCCTGAGAGATCGATCTGGAGCGCACTGTTGATCGAGGTCACCCGCGGATTCTTGGCGATGACCGTGGGATTGTTGACGAATTCGATATCGAGAAAAGTGACCTCGGGATTGTCATCAACGTAGCTGTATAGCTCGCTACTACCCATGGCGAAGCCAGTGACAGTGCGCCCGCGCGCAATCTTCTTTTGTGAATTATCGATGACGCCAGCGTCAATCAGAGGCAGCACACCGTCAGAGAACATTTCCGTGTGAATGCCGAGATGGCTGTGCCCGCCCAGACAGCGCAGCGCCGCATCCGGAATCGCTCCAATCCCCATCTGCAGGCAGGCGCCATTCTCTATCAGGCTGGCGACATTCGCGCCAATGCGGCTCTCTACCGCCGATGCCGGGCGGCCTCCGGAAGTGATCAGCGCTTCCCGGGATTCATAGGCCGAGTGGATGTTGCGAACATTGATAAAGCTGTCACCGTGGGTGCGCGGCATGTCGGGGTTGATGTGGGCGATAATTCGCCCGGCAACCTCGCAAGCCGCTCGTGTCGCCTCCACGGAAATCCCCAGAGAGCAGTTGCCGTGATGGTCGGGCGGAGAGACCTGCACCAGAGCCGAATCCACCCGCTGCTCACCCTTGCGAAAGAGCTTGGGCAGCTCTGAGAGAAACATCGGCACATAATCTGCGCGGCCCGCATTGATCAGCTCGCGGGTCGCCTTACCGGCAAAAAAGCAGCGATGGCGCACGTGGCCATCCATGGCAGGTACGGTCACGGATTCGGCGTGCTCAAGGTGCAGCTGCATCAGAGTGATGTTGTCGCGGGAAAGCGCATGGCTCGCCAGCGCGTCAAGCAGCACCTTGGGCGTGGCAGCCATTGAGTGGCACCACACGAACTCATCTGAGGCGATTGCGCTGACTGCTTCCTGCGCTGTTTTGGCGACTATCACGCTATTTACCCTGCCTGGCGAATACGGAGTGTATAGAAACAGGGCCAGGGCGTTCAATCACTGTGGCGCAAAAACCGATGTTTCGGGATCGGCCAATCAGGGATTGAGTTGCACCAGACCGGCCGCGTACACCACATGTGAGACAACAGCAATCAACGTGAGTCGTGTACGCAATGTGCGATACCAGCCGCCGCGGGTCAGCGTGTTCAGCTCATACCAGAGATGCGCCAGGTGGCCAAGCATCAGGAGCAACGCCGCAATCAAAGGCTGCGCCGTAAGAAAGCCCAGCACCGCAAAAATAACGACGCCATTACTGACCAGCAGGCGTGGAACCCGGGCGCTTTCAGCATACTGCGGCGCAGAGCCCCAGAGACTGCCCGCGAGAAAACACAATATAGCCAGGGAGTAGACCAGAAAACCCTGCATGGACAGCGCCTGCACATAACCCTCAAGAGTCCAGACACCCAGGGCAAAGCCGAGAAACGGAAGAAGTCCCGCATAGCCCAGGGATTGCGTAAGCCGCTGCGGCAGGTTCATCGTGCGCCCCCGGTCATGGCCTCGGGGTTGCCGACGCGGCGAATAACCAGAACGATTTCACCGACGCGAAATCCGAACTTTCGCATCACCGATTCGTTGAGCAAGGTATTTTCGTCGATGAGGTACATTCGATCATCTATTTGAACATCAATGGTGCCGTCCCCGTAGGGCACGCGAAGCGTGTAGTCGAGGAACATGGCATTACCTGCAACCGTCACCGCTGACTCGCCCACGACATCGCCGGCCGTGCCGATATACTCTCCCGCGCCATCGGGCCGCAGCTTCCAGACGCGCTGGCTTTCTTCGCCATCGTCAAACACAAATTGCTCGTCCAGTGTGCCGACGCCGTCCTGCCAGGATGCATCGATCTCCGCAATGAAACGCCGCGTCACGCGCCCACCGCGATCCTTCAGCATGCCATGGGCCACCAGCTCACCGTTGAAAAACGTTTCTGGATCAAACGCGGGCGTCTCGCCGCGATAGTCCGAGACGGAAACATTCGTGCAGCCGCCAAGCGCTATTGCCATTGACATTACGATGATCAGTCGGCGTACGCCTGACCCCGCGACAACGCGGACATCAGCGAATAACTGCATCAGATTCATCATCACCTGCACTCTCCTTGATTAACTGTCTGCGGATTTGCAGTGTATTCTGGCACAAAAAAAACCCGACCGAGTTGGCGGCCGGGAAAAAGACCATCAGGGGGAAGAGATGGTCAAGGGAAGCGATGCAGGATAACCGGCTGGTTCTAGACAGGCTGTGACGTTCTGAGTCAGCAGATCACGACGGCGGTATTGATGTGTATGCCCGCAACGTGTGCCTAAACCTACAGCTGGAAGTTACTGCTCACGAGTTGAGTGCAGGCGCGACTGCCGTTGAATTCACGCAGACGCTCCTGCACCTGACGCTCATCCGAGTCGGGTATGCCAAACATCAATCCGTCGAAGTAACCGACGGCTTTAGCGTAAACAACATCGCCCACTTCAGCATCGAAGTCTGATAACGCTGCATCAACGAGCTCGTTAAAGGCAGTGTCCGATAAATACCCAAGAGCGTCCTGAGCCATGACGCAGGCAACCTCCTCTGCCGCTGCGAACTCCTTCGGACCGAGGGCCAGCGCGTGCGTGAGCGAGGAACTGGACAAAGCCAGCAGCAGGACGACGAGAGTCATTGATGCGCGCATGGTTCATGGGTCTCCTTTACGATGGTGCGACTTTAACCAAAAAAGGTGACATTTTTATGACGGAAACATGATGATTAGCTATTTGCGCATTTCAAAAAAACAAAAAACTGCGCCCCGCTGCCGGGGCGCAGTTTTACACCAACCGAAGTCTAGCCTCAGTTAACCGTGCCGGGCAGCGTCCAGCCCTGCCACCAGACGTCGCTGCCGTCAGGGTTTACCGCGCCGAGGAAGTCGGTTTCATCGAGGTAGTCGCCGTCTGCCAGGCTCTCGGAGTAGACCCCGTTGACCTCTGTCCAGCTGATCGGTGCATCCAGAATGGCCTCCGGCGCCTGAGACGCCAGGTTGCCGTCGAGATCGGCCTCGACCTGTACGATCGTCGTGGCATCCAGGGTATCGTTGCCGATATTGCCGGTTCCAGTGCCAGCACAGTCGGCAATCACATTGTTAAGTACCAGCGCAGTATTGATAAGCGCCTCTGCATCCGCTCCCTGCACTTCTACACAGTTCTCTATCGTGCTGTTGCTTGCCGCAACCGTGAACACCGCGTTGTGGAAGAAGCCACCGGAGCCCGCCTTGAACACCAGCAGTTCTTCCTCATCACCATCGACGCCATCGCCGATTACCGTCAGGTTGGCGATGGTCGGCTTGGAGAGGGGCTCAGGGTTACCCTGGGTGTCCATCTCGAAGGCATTACCCTGTACGGCGTCGTTTTGCTTGACGAGGATATATTGCAGGTTACCGACAAAACCCTCATCCCAGTCGACCGAATCGTCAAGATTACCTGTGAATACCCCGTACTTGACGTCGACCTCACCGCCATAAAACTCGATACCATCATCCGAGTTATCGTTGACCTGGATGTGGTCGATCTGGGTACCCTTACCGACGCTCATCAGCGAGATGCCGTTGATCTCGTTACCTACCGAAAACTCGAAACCGCCCTCGGTCACGATCACGTAGGACAGGGTGCCGCTGTCGTCATTCGGATCGAAGCCGCCGGCAAAGCCGGATTCACCCTCGGAGTCGATATTGCAGGTGTCCACGCCACACTGGTTGTGGCTGCCGAAGCCGTGCACGACCAGGCCACCCCACTCACCGGAACCATCGTAGCCCGGATCATCGGAACTGAAAATAATCGGTGCATCGGCGCTACCTGCGGCCTGTATCCTGCTGCCGCGGGTGATCACCAGGTTGGCGAAGGTGCCCGTGACACCTTTAATCTCGGTACCTTCCTGGATCGTCAGGGTCACATTCTGCAGGGCGCTGCCATTGGTCAGCTCGCCGTCGGCGCCGATCTCGGTGTTGCCGTTACCCACCGTGACGCGACCTTCCATCAGCCAGATGATGTCGTTATCCAGGGTGCGGTTCTGGGAGATCTGTGCCGGCAGAGCGCAGACGTCGTTGCCGTCGGCATCCTGCTGTTTGGCACCGGCCCACTCCGGGCAGTTCTGAGACACGCCCGAGCCGCCGCTGCCGCCACCGGTATCGCCGCCATCCGTGTTGTTGGTGGTGTTGTTCGTGGGTGCATCGATGGTGATGGTCGACTCGTCGCCCTCGGAACATCCATACAGGCCGCCGAGCGCACCCAGAATCGCTGTTGCCAGCACCGTTTTTCTGATCATCAGTCTCTCTCCCAGAGGTTTGTTGCCAAAAGTTTTCACGCTGTGCGTGTCGTTGTTAAAAAGCCCAGTCCAGGCCGAGCTGGAATTCCATGCCTCGCTTGTAGCCGAGGAATGTGTCCCCCGCCTGCGTGAACTCCACATCGTCGTTCAGCAGGTTGTTGATTTTGGCGCGCAGGGTGAAGCTTTCGCTGAGGTCGTAGCGGTAGATCAGGTTGAGATCGAGCCGCGGCTCCTCGATGACGTCGGCGTTGCCCTGAATGCCCACGTCCTTGATGGACTCGCCGTTCTGGTTCAGCAGCAGCGTCAGCTGATGTCCACGGGCGATATCGTCGTAACCGACCACCAGGTTGAAGGTGTAATCCGGCTGCCCCTGCAGCTTGCGACTGTCCGCGTTGACCAGAGTCACCTCTGACTCGATCAGGCTGGCGTTCAGCGCCACAAAGAAGGAGCGGCTATAGTCCTCACCCAGGGGGAATTCCTTCTTGCCTTCAACCTCTATGCCATACAGCTCGGCCGAGTCCGCGTTGGCGTAGGTCCGGGAATTACCCGCGGTCCCGGAGGCCGGCTGCACGACGCGCTCGATCGGCTTGTCCATGTCCTTGTAAAAAATAGCCGCGGACACGCTGTTCTCATCGCTGAAGTACCACTCCCAGCGCAGGTCGAGGTTGATGATCTCGGAGATTTCGAGGTTCGGGTTACCGCGCACGCGGAAGTCGAACTCGGTGTCGTAGAAGGTGGCATTCGCTGCCTCTTTGAAATCCGGCCGTGCCACGGTCTTGGATGCCGCAAGGCGCAGCTGCTGGGTGTCGGAATACAGCCAGTTGAAACCCAGGCTGGGTAGGACGCTGCCCTCATCGATCAGCGACTCGACCGCCGCGCCCACACCCTGCAGCGAAAAGGTCTCGGTTGTCTGCTGGTAATCCTCGTAGCGTACGCCGGCGATGAACTGATACTGGCCGTCGAGCATATGATCATAGGCCAGATACACGCTGTTGTACTCCAGTTCCGCTTCATAGCTGTCGCTGGCCAGGGTCTTGTTCTGAAATGCGAACCCACTGTTGGAGTTGCCGGTAATTGTATCCGCGTTGATGATGTCCGTTACCAAAAGATTCGGCGAAAACAGGCTGGCGACCAGACCCTGGCTGATGTTGAAGCCGTAAGTGTCGGAGTCAGCGTCGCGCTCACGGTAGATAGCCTGCATACCGCCCTGCAGCGTGGCGTAGGAACTGCCGTTGTCGAGCACGTCCCAGGACAAGTCGCCAGAGAAATCGAAGTTGTTGTCTGTCAGTTCGTCGTAGCGGCGGATAATGGTATTCGGTTCAAGGAAAAAGCCTTCTAGCGGGATACTCTGCTCATCATTCAGCTTGGAGAAGTTGAAGCCGTCGATCAGCGATTCCGGCGGCGTCGTACCCTGGTTGGCGCTGAAGACGACTTCGCGGCGGTCCGGTGCATCGCGTCGCGCCTGGCTGGCGGTAAACTGCCAGTTGCCCTCGAGTGTGCCGCTATCGTTGATCAAGTGAGAGCCGACAAACTGCTGGGAGAGGTATTGGCGTTCAACCCAGTCTACCGTGTGGAATATCTGCGCCTGAAACTCATCGCCCTCCCGGCCCACGGTGCGCACCACCTTACTTTCCGTGCTCCTCGACACCAGGGTGTTGGACTCGAAGGTGTGATTACCAATATTCAGCCCCAGCGCCAGAAGCCCGTTTATCTCGACAAAGTTCGCATTTTCCTGAAATTTGAAAATATCCAGGGTATCACCGGAGGGCGTGAAGGTATTGCGCACGCCATCATCTTTCTGGGTCCAGCCATTCTCGTAGTTCATTGCCGCGAATGCCCCGATCTCGGCGTCCTCGACGTAAAACAGGTCACCGTAGTTGGCACCGACGCGAATATCCGGGGCTGCAGTTGCCATACCCAGGTCCATATCCTCGCTAATCAGCAGTGCACCCAACCGCTGCAGCTCGCGCTCGGTGGCGGAGTTAAGATTGAAACTCTGGCCCGTATTGCTGTCGGTCACTGTGCCCAGATTCAGGATGTCGGCAATCGCACGTACACCGCCAGGAACTTCCCGTTCGCCGGCCTCCCAGCCAATGATGTCGAAACCGCCATTAGTCTCATCCGTGAACACATCCTGTCCAGTCAGTCCCTG
>JBHEPQ010000114.1:0-7816 GCA_046260215.1 Chromatocurvus sp. | reverse complement strand
AGCGAAGGCGATCGAAGTTGGTGTTGGCGCCGCTGAGAATTGCCAGCAACTGCTGGTCGCGGGCGCCGGTTTCCTCGACGTACTTTTTAAGGCCGGCCAGCGCGAGGGCGCCGGCGGGCTCGGCAATACCGCGGGTGTCTTCGAAGATATCCTTGATCGCCGCGCACATCTCATCGGTAGACACGGTAATGACGTCGTCGACGATATCGCGAATTACCCGGAAGGGTTCCTTGCCGATCTGCGCGACTGCGCAGCCGTCGGCGAACAGGCCGACCTCGGGCAGGCGGTCGCGACGACCGCGCTGCAGAGCCAGCTTCAGGCAGGCGGCATCCGCAGGCTCGACACCGATGATTTTTGTGTGCGGCCAGACGTAGTGCACGAAGGCGGCGACCCCGGCTAGCAGTCCGCCGCCGCCGACCGGGACGAACAGGGCATCGAGCGGCGACTGATGCTGGCGCACGATTTCCATACCCACCGTGCCCTGGCCGGCGATTATGTCCGGGTCATCAAAGGGATGTACATAGGTCATTCCCTGCTCAGCGACCAGCGTCTGCGCATGACTGGAAGCCTCATCGAAGGCATCCCCGTGGAGCACAACTTTTGCGCCCCGCGCCCGCACGGCGTCCACCTTGATCTGCGGCGTTGTGCGGGGCATCACGATAACTGCTCTCACGCCCATGCGCTGGGCGGCCATGGCGAGGCCCTGGGCGTGGTTTCCTGCGGAGGCCGCGACCACGCCTCGGCTGCGTTGCTCGTCGCTGAGACGGTGCATCTTATTGTAGGCGCCGCGCAGCTTGAAGGAAAAGACCGGCTGCAGGTCTTCGCGCTTCAGCCAGACCCGATTACCCAGGCGCGCAGACAACAGTGCGGCCTCGTCTATCGGCGTCTGTCGGGCGACGTCGTACACCCGGGCATCCAGGATGCGCTTGATATAACTCTGGGACATGTGCTTCTACTCGTTGCTAATCCCACATGGTAAAGCAGCTGGTGGGCGTTTGCAGCAGCTGGCCAGGTGCGGCCGGCCAGGTGCGACCGGCCAGGTGCGGCCGGCCAGGTGCGACCTGAATCCCCGCTTTGTGTGACGGGCGTGTTTGGGAGGGATCGTTGGCCGGGGTACACTGCGGTTGACTGAGCAATCACCAGCGGCCAAGGAGAATCGGTATGAACAGTGATGAAAAGAAACGGGCGGTGGCCGAGGCCGCGCTGGATTATCTCAAGCCGCGACTGGAGGACGATACCGTGATCGGTATCGGCACCGGATCAACGGCGAACTGCTTTATTGATGCGCTCGCTCCGTTGCGTGGCCGTTTCGCGGGCACCGTTGCCAGCTCGGAGGCGTCGGCAGAGCGCCTGAAGTCTCTCGGGATTCCGGTTCAGGCGCTGACCAGTGTGGATCGGGTCGATTTTTACGTGGACGGCGCAGACGAGGCGAACGCCTCGCTGCAGTTGATAAAGGGTGGTGGTGGTGCGCTCACCCGGGAGAAGATCGTGGCCGCGGTTGCCACCGAGTTCATCTGCATTGCCGATGACAGTAAGCTGGTGCATACGCTGGGCGAGTTTCCGCTGCCGGTCGAGGTGATTCCGATGGCGCGCAGTCATGTCGGTCGCGCGCTGGTCGGGCTGGGTGGAGAGCCGGTCTATCGCGAGGGTTTCGTGACTGATAACGGCAACGTCATTCTCGATGTCCACAGGATGAGCATCGCACAGCCCCTGGCGTTCGAGGAGGCGGTCAATAATATCACCGGTGTGGTTTGCCACGGCCTGTTTGCGCATCGGCCGGCTGATCTGCTTCTGTTGGCTGGCGACTCCGGTGTCAGAGAGTTGCGCGCCGTGTGATCGCGGCGGCCGAGAGCTCACGTGATGCCAGTTGCCACGACGACGTAAAAACTCGACGCCAATAAAGAGATGATGACGGCTTGCACGGAAAATTATTCCGTGTAAGCTCTGTGACAAATTTACAAAAGTTAAGTGCGTCACCGACTGGACAACGCAGATTACTGCGTAATTGAAGTTGCGGTGAAGGCGTCGGCCAGGGCTGAACCCCCGTCCGGTCTGAGCGGGACTAACGCGGGACTTACGATTGTGACTGCATCAAAATGAGAGTGTTGTGTGAATAAACGACCCGATACCATGTTTGTACTGATCGCCGTCTTTGCCCTGGGTATGGTTGCGACACTTCTACTGCCGATGACGTCCAGCCAGACCAGCGCCGCCCCGGCTTCTCCCCTGCAGGCGGGTATCATTCTCGACTGACTGGGCGCCCGGGCGCCGGCTGCTGTGTCAGACCCGGGCGCAGCGGATTAGTCGGCTCTCGGTCAGGACGTAGTCCAGGGGCACGTCCCAGGGTTCTCTGGGCAGTGCGTCGGACTCCTGGCAATCATATCCAAGACCCACAAGCACGCCCGGTCTCGCTGAGGCCAGCGCACGATCGTAATAGCCGGCCCCCATGCCCAGGCGCGTGCCTTCCTGATCCCAGCCAACCAGCGGTAGAAACATGACATCCAGCCTGGCGATATTCGCCCTGGCTGCACTGTGCAGCGGTTGATGAATGCCATAACGGTCCGTTCGTAACGCGTCATCAGCGCTGTAACGGAGAAATTGCAGGGTGTTTTCCTGCGTTATCCCGGGCAGGTAGATTTGCTTGCCACAGTGCCAGGCCGCATTCAGCAGCGGACCACAGTCGAACTCTTCGGGCATTGCCAGGTAGGCGGCAACGAAGTGGGATTTGCGCCAGTCGGGGAGCTGGTCCACGAGGCAGGCAGCGCGTTTAGATGCGCTGTGACGCCTGTCAGAAGAGATTTCACGGCGACGTGTACGCAACTGGGATCGTACTTGCTGTTTACTCATCATGCTCTTCATGAAGAGAGGGTTCCCGGCGTACCGCTGACAGGTCGGCCCTTGAACCCGATGGTTCAAGGTGGTGGCTCCCGCGATGTATCAGGCTTTCCGGTACGAGCCGGACCTGCACAACAACATCGGACGGTCACCGCCGGTTACAGCAGTATCGGCTCGAGGACTGAGTGTCTGGCGCATACGTCAGGAACCTTCAAACAGTATAACGCAAGTCAGCGTGAAGACCGATACCGTGTTCGGTCAGCTGATCTCTATCTGTCTGAGTTTTTGCAGTGCTTCTTCAAGCTTATTGTTGAGGCTGCGAAAGGCTGCCTCGCTTCTGGCATCATCAGGTGTCGTCGTCCGGGTCTCGTCGTCCGTCCGCGAGGTTCGAAGCAATTCGTGGCTGATATTTAATGCGGCCATGACCGCAATGCGCTCCAGACCAATAACTTTCCCGGAATCGCGGATTGCGCGCATTTGCGAGTCGAGATAATTGGCAGACAGTACGAGATCGGCTTGCTGGTCTTCCGGGCAGGCTACCTGGTAGCTCTTGTCCAGAATCGTGACGCTGACTGTGCTGGGCTGTGCCATTACAAGGCCTTTATTCCGTTGAGCGCAGGCGATTCAGCGTGGCTTCTACCCGCTCATAAGCCTGTTCATTCTTGTCGATCAGGTCCTGTCGTTCCTGTTGCCAGTTCAGGTTTTCCGCCTTCAAACGCTGGTTTTCCCGATTCAGCTCGCTGCAAAGAGCAATCAACTGATCGATCCGGGATTCCAGCATTTTCAGAGCTTCGTCTGCCATTGCCGCTAACCATTGCCGCTATACTTGGGTTTTACTGACTAGTGCTTCACTATAGAGTGGGTTCGCATAGAGGTCAACGACACAAATGTTAATAAATTCAAGCATCTGCCAATACTTTCAAAAGCGGCGGTCATGCATCTTTCCCCGGTATATGACCCGGTATATGACCCGTTATATGGAAAGCGGTCATGTTTGACCTGCGACCCGGAGACAACAGCGATCTGCCTGACTTTGACGAATTGGCCAACCACCTCTTCGACCAGGGGATTCAGAGCTCGCCGTCAGAACTGCACGGCTGCCTTGCCGGTCTGCTTGGGGGGGGCGCCGGTCGTGAGGCATCTGCCGGGCTCGCGGGCCTCGGTAAGGCGCTCGCAATCGATGTGCATGGTGAGCTGGCTGACGGCCTTCAGCAGATGTACGCCCGCACTGCGGCTTCAGCGGAAAGCGAGAAACTGCATTTCCATCCACTTCTGCCCGGAGACGAAACAGAGCTGGCGCAGCGGACACAGGCCCTTGCCGACTGGTGCCGGGGTTTTTTATCGGGGTTCGCGCAGGCGCGGGTGACGTCCGGGCTGACCGAAGCCGGCGTCGCCGCCGACAGCGCCGAGGCGCTGCGTGATTTTGCCGCGATTGCCCAGGCTGACGCGGAAGACGATGATCCTGACGACGCGGAACACGCTTACGCCGAGTTGGTGGAATACCTGCGTGTGGCAGCGATGAACGTTATCGCTGACAGCCAGCAGCAGGTCACCGACGCTGGCATGACCGCAGATCGCACTCTGCACTGACATCAGCGGAGCCCCAGCCTATGCGCATCAGTAAGACGGAGTACGCGCGCCGACGGCGCAATTTTATGGGCCTGATGGAGCCCAACAGCATTGCCATCATTCCTTCCGCGGGCGAGCAGACGCGCAGCCGCGATACCGAGTTTCCGTTCCGTCAGGACAGTGACTTCAGTTATCTGTGTGGTTTTGACGAGCCGGAGTCGGTGCTTGCACTGATTCCCGGTCGGCGCCATGGCCAGTTCGTACTGTTCTGCCGTGAGCGCGACCCTGCAAGGGAACTGTGGCTCGGTCGTCGCGCAGGCCTGGATGGTGCCGTGAAACAATTTGCCGCTGATGACGCTTTTCCGATTGGCGACATCGATGAGATCCTCCCCGGTCTTATCGAGGGCCGCGAGCGCGTCTATTATTCAATGGGTCGCAGTTCCGATTTCGATCGCCGCATCATGGGCTGGGTCAACCGTATCCGCAGCAAGGCGGCGAGTGGGGCTGTGCCCCCCGGGGAATTCACCGATCTCGATCACATGCTGCACGAGCTGCGCCTGCACAAAAGCGCCGCCGAGCTGAAGTTGATGCGCAAGGCGGCGAAAATCACGGCCGCTGCACACCGACGTGCTATGGGCTTCTGCCATCCCGGCGTTTACGAATACCAGCTCGAGGCAGAGCTGCAGCATGAGTTCGCCATGCATGGCGCTCGCCACCCGGCGTACGCATCGATAGTCGGCGGCGGCGACAATGCCTGTATTCTCCACTACGTCGATAATAGCGACCGGCTGCGCGATGGTGACCTGGTGTTGATCGACGCCGGCTGTGAATACCGTGGCTACGCTGCCGATGTGACGCGCACGTTTCCGGTAAACGGCCGGTTTTCGCGAGCGCAGCGCGCTATTTACGATATCGTTCTGCGAGCCCAGCACGCCGCATTTGACGCTACCCGGGTGGGTAATCACTGGAATGAGCCGCACGACGCCACCGTACGCGTCATCACTGAAGGGCTGGTAGAGCTCGGCCTGCTGAAAGGACGGGTAGATCGGCTCATCGACAAGGGGGCCTACCGCGACTTCTATATGCACAGGGCCGGCCACTGGCTGGGAATGGATGTGCACGATGTCGGTGATTATCGCGTTGGCGGTGAGCCACGCCTGCTGGAGGCTGGCATGGTGATGACCGTGGAGCCGGGTATCTACATTGCACCGGATAACAGCAGCGTCGCGAAAAAGTGGCGCGGTATCGGTGTGCGTATCGAAGACGACCTGGCGATCACGACTGAGGGCAACGAGGTGCTGTCCGCAGCCGTCCCCACGTCGGCCGACGATATCGAAGCCCTGATGGCGACGAATGATGCCTGATAAAGCGAGTGTGGTCATCGCCGGTGGTGGCATGGTGGGAATCAGCCTGGCGCTGCATCTTGCCCGGGTGCTGCCGCAGTCACAGTCGATATCACTGGTCGAGCGCTATCCGCTGCGCGATGGAAGCGACGATTACCATCCGTCTTTTGACGCGCGCTCTACCGCGCTCAGTTACAGCTCGCGCCTGATCTACGAGGAACTGGGCGTCTGGGCGGCGCTGGCGCGATGGGCAGAGCCGATCCGCCGTATTCATGTCTCCAGTCAGGGGCGTTTTGGCAGCAGCCTGATGAACGCCGATGATCACGGCTGGTCGGGGCTGGGCTATGTCGTCGAAAACGCCTGGCTGGGTCGAGTGCTGCTGGAGGCCCTGCTGTCGACGCCGCGCATCCGGGTCATCAGCCCTGCCAGCGTGGTCGACGCCCAGCCGCGGGATGGGGGCATGCGCCTCAGCCTCGAGTCCACAGAGTCGGGTGAGATCGAGGCGGACCTGCTTGTGATTGCCGATGGCGCACAATCGCGCCTGCGTGAGCGTCTGGGGCTGGGCGCCAGCAGTCGTTCCTACAACCAGCACGCACTGATTGCCAATGTGGCCTTCGCCGCATCGCATCGCAGTGTTGCCTACGAGCGCTTTACGTCGGACGGCCCGATGGCGCTGCTGCCGCTGCCGGCGACAGCGGATGCGCCGCACCGGTCTGCGCTGGTCTGGACGCTCCCGGAACAGCGGGCCGAGGCGCTGGCCGTGGCCGAGCCGGCCGAATTCCTGACTGCGCTGCAGGGAGTTTTCGGCTACCGGCTGGGACGTGCCGTACAGGTGGGCGAGCGCTTCACGTATCCGCTGTCGCTGGTTCAGGCACGTGAATCCGTGCGCCGGCACGTGGTGGTGGTCGGGAATGCGGCACACGCGCTACATCCCGTTGCTGGCCAGGGTTTCAATCTCGCGCTGCGCGACGTCGCCGCGCTGTCCTCAGTGCTGGCGGGGGCGCTTGCGCGTGGTGAATACCCCGGGGACCCCGCTGTCCTGGCGCGCTATCTCGGGCGGCAGCGCGCGGACCAGCAGCGCACGATTGCCGCGAGCGATATCTTGCCGGGGCTTTTCATGTCCGCAGACCCGGTGTTCGGTATCGCCCGGGACCTGGCGCTATCCGGTCTGGATCTGTCGCGCAGCGCGAAATCGCTGTTTGTCCGCCATGCCGCCGGCGTTGCGGCCATGGGGACGCAGCATGCCTGATAGCAGCGCCCTGCAGCCGCATAGTTTTGATGTGCTGATTGTCGGTGCCGGCATTGCCGGGTCGGCGCTTGCGCTTGCCCTCAGTGGGCGGGGCATGCATATTGCGCTGGTCGAGGCGCGATCGCTGCCTGGCGATCCCGCACCACCGGAGCCCGGTCTTGCAGGCTTTGACCCCCGTGTGAGTGCCCTGACGCCACAATCCATCGATCTGCTCGCGCGTCTGGGCGCCTGGCCCGCGATTGAACACTACCGCGCCTGCCCCTACCGGCACATGACGGTGTGGGACGCTGAGGGTACCGGGCGCATCGACTTTGACAGCACCGAACTGGGTCTGCCCGCGCTCGGGACACTGGTGGAGAACAGCGCGGTAACGGCCGCGCTGGCTGTCTGCCTGCGTCGCGCAGCGGACATCGAGGTGCTGACGCCGCGGCGGCTCGAGGGGGCCCGGCACACGCTGCACGGCGTTGAGGTAACGCTGGACGACGGCATGCGATATGCCGCCTCGCTGACAGTGGGAGCAGATGGCGCGCTATCGCCGCTGCGCGATCTGCTCGGCTTTGCCACCCGTGAGTGGAGCTATCAACAGCGTGCCATTGTGGCAACTGTGGAAACCCAGCAGCCGCATGCCGATACCGCCTGGCAGCGGTTTCTGCCCAGCGGGCCGCTGGCCCTGCTGCCGCTGCCGGATTCCGACGGCCGGCACTACTGCTCCATTGTCTGGTCGCTGGATGACGATGCAGTCGATTCTGTTCTGGCACTGGAGGACGACGACTTCTGCGCGGTACTTGGCGATGCCTGTGAACACTGCCTTGGCAATATC
>JBHEPQ010000156.1:0-6250 GCA_046260215.1 Chromatocurvus sp. | reverse complement strand
GCTGCGTCCTCCACACCGGCCCCGGGATTCAGGTAATCTGCTGCGAGTGTCTCCGGTTCGTGCCCGGGATCGGCCAGCAGTGCCGCCGCGAGGGGTTCCAGTCCGGCCTCGCGTGCGATCTGCGCCTTGGTGCGCCGCCTGGGCCTATACGGCAGGTAGAGGTCTTCCAGCCGCCCCTTGGTATCGGCACCAAGAATGTCCTTCTTCAGCGCCTCAGTCAGCTTGCCCTGCTCGCCGATGCTGTCGAGGATGGTCTCGCGACGGGCTTCCAGCTCCGTCAGATAAATGTAGCGCTCTTCCAGTGCGCGCAGCTGCGTGTCGTCCAGTCCGCCGGTCACTTCCTTGCGATAGCGGGCGATGAAAGGGACGGTAGCGCCATCGGCGAGCAGGGCCAGGGTGGCGGTGACCTGAGCCTCGCGTATGGCGAGTTCTTCGGCAATGCGGGGGGCGATGGGGTTCACAGGGGTGCGTTTTCCTTGATCCGGTGCAACTGAGCAGCGCCCCTGCGCCGGCGCAGTCAGTATCCGGTCGACTCGCGATGGTGGGGCGCTGTGAAATCCGTGGCCGGCCCTTTCGGGACCATGCCGGTCGGATTGATCATTGTATGTGATGCGTAGTAGTGCGTCTTTATATGATCGAAATTTACCGCGCCTTCGACGCACCGCGGCTGAGTGCAGCCCAGCTGTGCGCAGCCCGGCTGAATGCAGCCCAGCTGTGCGCAGCCCGGCTGAACGCAGCCCGGCTGAACGCAGCCCGATGATGATGCTATCCTTGCGTCTTTCATGCGGTAAAAGGTGGCAACATGCATTCACGTGCGCTGGCAGTCTCCGTCGCCATGCTGACTGCGTGTGCAGCGCCGCCATCGCCCCCGGCGGCGGGCCCCACTCAAAGCAGCGATCCGGAGGCACCGATTGCCTGCACGCCGCCCCGGCCGGAGGTGTGCACCATGATATACGCGCCGGTCTGCGCCACGCTGGCAGACAACGTGTCCCAAAAACAGTACAGCTCTCCCTGCAATGCCTGCGCCGATGACCGCGTGGTCGCCTACCGCGAGGGTGCCTGCGAATGACCCTGACGACGCGAATTCTCCTCGCAATGGTCGGCGGCGTTTTGCTGGGCTCGCTGCTCAACCTGATGGTCAGTGGCACCGGCATATCCGATGGGCTGCGCACTGGCATCCAGAATTTCCTGATCGGCGGCCTGTTCGATGTCGTGGGCCAGATATTCATTGCATCGCTGAAGCTGCTGGTGGTGCCACTGGTGCTGGTGTCCCTGATCTGCGGTGCCAGTTCACTCGGCGACAGTGCTCGCATGGGCCCCATCGCCGGGAAGACGCTGCTGCTGTACCTGATGACCACGGCGATCGCGGTTTCCATGGCGCTGTTTGCGGCTGTCATTGTCGGGCCGGGCAGCCACGTTTCCCTGGATACCAACGCGACTTTCGAGGCGACCTCGCCGCCGCCATTGAAAGAAGTCCTGATCAACATCTTCCCGTCCAACCCGGTGCAGGCCATGGCCGAGGGCGAGATGCTGCAGATAATCGTTTTCGCGCTGCTGTTCGGTTACGCCATATCCCATGCCGGTGAAGCCGGACGTCGTATCGCCGCGTTCTTCACGGATGTCGAGAAGGTGATCATGCGCATGGTAGCGATTCTGATGTCGCTTGCGCCCTATGGCGTATTTGCCCTGCTTGCCAAATTGTTCGCCGAAATGGGCGTGACTGCGATCATGGACCTTGGAGTGTATTTTCTCACGGTTCTTGGCGTGCTGCTGTTCCACGGTCTGGTTACCTACAGCTTTTTGCTGCGCGCATTCGCAAAGCAGTCACCGGGCATGATGATGCGCAAGATGCGTTCCGTCTGGGCCTTTGCCTTCAGCACGGCATCGTCGGGCGCCACCCTGCCCATCACGCTGCGCACCGTGGAAAAGCGCCTTGGCGTACATAACTCGGTGGCCGGTTTTACGGTTCCCCTCGGCGCAACGGTCAACATGGACGGCACCGCTGTCATGCAGGGTGTGGCAACGGTGTTTATCGCGCAGGTCTATGGCTTTGATCTGAGTATGACGTCTTATCTCACGGTGATACTGACGGCAACACTGGCCTCGATCGGCACAGCCGCAGTGCCCGGCGTGGGTCTTATCACGCTGGCGATGGTGCTCGGCCAGGCGGGTCTGCCGGTCGAGGGCATCGCGCTGATCATCGGCGTGGATCGTCTGCTCGACATGGTGCGTACCGCGGTCAACGTGACGGGCGACGCGACGATTTCCGTGATCGTGGCGCGCAGCGAGCAGCAGTTTGATGAACAGGTTTTTCTCGACCCGGACGCGGACCGGAACCCGGAAGCCGATGAGGAGAATGAGCGCGTCGCGAGGCAGGAGCCAGCATGAGTATCAAGGTCAGTGTGGTCCCGTTCACCGCACACCAGCAGAACTGTTGCATGCTCAGGTGTGAAGAGACCGGAAGGAGACGCTATTCGGCTCATGGCTGACGAGACGGAAGCAGAGCGAGAGACGCGGCTGCGTCGCGAGTACCACGGTCAGACCGCGCGTATTGCCTGGGCTGAGCTGGCGCCGCACTTTGCTGCAGGCAAGGTCATTCATGTGTCGGAGGAGCTCAACCTGGTTGAGGTGGCAGTAAACTTGGGACTCGACAACGTGGCCCGCTTCGAAGCATGGACCTCGAACGGTCTCATCGCGCCCCTGTCTGACGACAGCGCGCGTTACTTTTCGCGACAGAGCGCCGTGGTCTGGGCGGTGGTGGCGCCGCCATGGGTGCTGGTCCAGGGCGGCGTGAAGGCGCCCTGATCGCCGTCAGCGAATCACTTTTATCCAGTCTCCAGTGCGCGGCTCTCCGCGCGGGTAGAAACCGTTCATCAAACGCAGTTGATCCTCTGCATTTGGTATACGCATGCTCGCCGCCAGGTTCGCCAGGGTGGCGCCGCGGGGTACCTGAATATAGCGCACATACTGCGGCTGACCGGTTTGGCGCTCTTTGGGGTGAATGGGCCGGAAGCTCTCCACGATGCCGCGCAGTGCCACGTCATCGGCATCGAATGCCGAGGCGACACCTTCAAAGCGATAGGTGAGCTTGTTGAAGTCGATCACCGCGAGACGCTTGCGGACATCCCCGGCTTTCGCAATCGCTGTGTAGCCCTTCAATCCGGCCTGGTCCAGCTCTGAGCCCGCTGTCAGCTCTCCGCTGGCGCCCTCGCGCATAACGGCCTCCGGGGAGTTGGAGGGGTCGTGCCGCATGAGTGTCAGAGTCACCGAGGCCTTGCCATTCGGTGCAGTCGCCACCACTGTCCGCGGTCCTGCCTCGACCGTCCAGCCCTCGGGTTTCTCGATCGTGAACCCGAGTTTGTTGTGGTAGTAGCGCTCGGGGTCGCGCTGTCCTTGTGCGCTCTGGCCCCAGACCAGACCATCGGTGTGGCGGCGGAACTCGCCCGGTTGCTCGGGACTCTCGATGTAGCTGCCGTCGTCGAGCTCTGCGGCTGCCTGTATCACCGTCTGCAGCCGCTTATCGTTGCGCGGGTGGGTGGCGTAAACGCCGTGGTAGGTGCCCACGGGTTGCCCGCTGGATTTGGCCTTCACCCGCTGAAACAGCTGGTGATTCTTGAGTACGCCGATCACGTCCAGCAGCGCCTCCGGCTCGTAGCCGCTGCGATACATGTACTCGGCGCCGAAACCGTCGGCCTCGAGCTCCATGTCGCGACCGAATCCGCTCATGATCTCGGCACCGTACATGCTCGAGGCGGCATACACATCGCGGCTGCCGGTAAAGATATAAGCCGTCGTCGCAAGCACCTTGCTGGTCATGCCGGCGGACTTGCGACGGGCGTGGTGACGCGCGGTCACGTGCGCGATTTCGTGGCCGATGACGCCGGCGAGCTGGACCTCGTTGTCCAGATAGGCGAGCAAACCGCGGTTGACGTAGATGAAGCCGCCGGGCAGTGCAAAGGCGTTCAGGTCCGGCGCATCGATAACCGTGAAGGTCCATTCCAGGTCGGGGATGTCGCTGTGCTTGGCCAGACGCTGGCCGATGCGGTCGACATAGGCCTGTAGCTCTGGATCATCGTAGGCAGCGCCCTTGGCCACCATCTCCTCGTGCATCTCCCGGCCCTGCTCGATTTCGCCGGCCCGGGACGACACCACCATATTGGCGCCGCCGGTCGCAGGATTGACCGCGCAACCCTGGTGCAGAACAAGGGCTGCCGCGGCAAGGAGTAGGGCTGTCAGGCGTCTGGTCATATCAGTAGTCGCTGGAGAGGAACTGCAGAAGCTGGTCGCCAAGGCCGTCGCAGGCGGTGCCCTTCACCGGCGCGATAATGGGAATCGGCACGACCACCGCCGGCATATAGGACTGGCCGCTGGTCGAGGCGCTGACGCGGCCCACCTCGGCCTTGTCGGTAAAGTCCCAGATGGTCGCCTCGTAGTCAGAATCATTGCCCCAGGTGCCGAAACCGAAGCAGCCGGCGCCGCCAGGGCCTACTCCACAGCTCATTGACCCCGAGGAGTTGGTCTGCACGGTGCTGCCATCGATCCAGATCATGTATTCTGTTTTCAGGGCCGCGAGTTTGTCCGCCACCGGTGGCTGCAGCAGCAGACGGTCGATATCTGCCGGGCGCAGCGGGGCTGTGCGCGGCTCGAACCAGGGATACAGAGCGTTCATGAATTCCAGTTCATCGATGATCTCGATGCTGGCATCGCCGCGCCGAATGTGGTCGCCAATGCATTCAATGAAATCCGGCTCCGTCTCGTAGTCGCTGGCGTGGCGGCGCCCAAGAATGACCACCGAGGCGTCTTCCATGCTTGCCACGGTGGGCGCGTTGAAGACCATCTCATCGACTGTGGACGTGACGCAGCCACTGAGCAGGGTCGCTGCCGCTGTCAGCAGCCCGGCGGGTAGCAGGCACTTTTTCATGATCCAGACTCCACAGCGACGTTCTGGTTGCGCGACTGCAGCCAGCTGGCGATATCCGGCACCTTCGGGAACTGGGTGGCGAAATGGGCGCCGGCGTCGCGCAGCGCCACGACGGCCGCCAGGTTGACCGCGGCTTCATCGGACTGCAGAAAGGCAGTGGGGGTCTTGCCGTAGGCGGTCATGGTCCACTCCGCGATGCTCGCGCCGTCAGGTGCGTTCAGCTCGAAAGCATAGCGCATCCAGATCTCGTAAACCTTGATATTGGTATGCGTGGGTATGGCGTACTGCAATTCGTCGACGCGCGGTATCAGATGGGCGTCCAGGTCGGGCAGGTTCGCTGTTTCGCCAGGCGCCTCATCAAGCAGGACCACGCGCTCGAACATGCCGTTCAGTAATGTGTTCCACATCGTGACCTGGGCATCGCCGGTCTTGACCAGCCAGTCCGAGTCCGCCCGGCCCTTGGCTTCGTCGAAGAACTCGTGGTTACGGAATTCCTCCGGATAGAACACGCCAAGGGTAAGCGGCTGTTTGCTCATCAGTGGCGCGGGGTATGTGCCGGTAACCACAACCTGCTTGGCGCCGCAGGCGCCAAGCAGCAGCAAGACGGACACGGCCAGCCAGCGGGCGACACCGTGTCTCGCGACCATGCTAGGGTCTGAAGTCATTGAGCCCGACAAAGGTGCCTCCATTGCGATAGGTCAGCTCACGCATGAGTGACGCAAAGCGGTGCACAGACCCCTGCTGCTGAGGCGCCTGCTGGTATAGCACGGGAAAGCCCACGGCATGAATGCGGACCAGTCGCTGCCCCTCGGCATTTCTGGCATTCATCCGATCCACGACGCTGAGTACCTCGGTAATGGAGTTGCCCGTAAAGTCGTCACCGAATACGTAAATACTGATTTTCTTGCCGTCCCCGGAAAAGGCGCGGATGGCCTGGTTGATGCCTTCTACCGGGCTGGAATTGCTGAACACATTCCAGTTACGCAGATTCTGCATGATGGCGGTACGGCGTCCCGGCGTGTCGGGAATCCACTGACCGCGGTAGCGACTGAACATGTAGTTGCCCATGTCGTTGAGTATCTGCACACCTTTCACATCCGGATAAATGCTGAGTATCGATTCCATCTCGTTCATCATGCGCTGCCAGGCGTAAGAGAACATCGACCCCGAGGTATCGATGATGAAGATCAGGTATTCGCTGTCGACGGGAATGCCACCGATCAATTTGCTGGTAATCTCCTGGCCCGCCAGCAGCCGCTCCATTTCGCGGGTCAGCGACTGTCTTGCTATCGCCAGCTTGTCAACGATGACCTCGTTGCTGGTATCCTC
>JBHEPQ010000027.1:0-7681 GCA_046260215.1 Chromatocurvus sp. | reverse complement strand
GTTGCTAGATCCATGTCACCGCCTCGATTTGCCGGAAGTAGTGTATACACTCTATATGTCGGTTGCCTAGGTGTGGCCGGCGAGGTGCGGCCGGCGAGGTGCGGCCGGCGAGGTGCGAGCGCGGTCTGACCCGACGCGACTGACCCTGCTATGATCAAGCTATGGAGCGGGTTCTGGGGGGGGGGACAAAGTGGAAGACCTGCAGCTTGCACTGACGGCGGCTCGCGTCGAGCAGAAGAATTTTGGTCTCTGGCTGAAAAACTGGCAGCTTGGGCAAATGCTCAACGCTCTGGTTACCGCGCAGCGTCCCGGCGGCGATCTCGTGTTGCGGGTTGCAGGGCAGCAGATAACGGCGCGCGCGGACATACCGGTGCAGCAGGGCACGCAGCTGTTGCTGGAAGTCAAGCAGCTGCAGCCACAGGTTGTTCTGAAGATCATTCCGCAGCCCGTGGGCACCGGAAGCCCGCCGTCCGCGCCGGGTACGTCACCGGCAGCCGCCAGCGGTGGGTTGCTGCGCCTGTTGTCCGCCGACGGTACAGATTCAGGCACGCGCACTGTTGCTGACATCGCCGGTACCTTGCGCGCCCTGCAGGCATCGCCCGGCCCGGGCAACGCCAACCCCGCGCAACGGCTGTTGGCGTTGCTTCCGGTCCTGGCCGATCTGCTCAGCGCACCCGGCCTGCGGCGTGCGCTGCTGTCTTCGGGGACCTTCCTGGAGGCAACGCTGGCGCAGGCGGCGTCGCCGGAGACCTCGCCATTCCGCCCTGCCGGTGGCGATATGAAAGCCCTGTTGATGCGGGTTCTGGAGCAGGTGAATGCGGCTCTGCAGAGAACGTCCGGGGAGGCAGCGGCAGGCGGCAGAATGGCTTTCCTGGTCGAGGCGCAGCGAGATCTTGAGGTGGTTCTGGGTAGTATCACGCTGAACCAGCTGCAGTCGCAGTCCGGCGAAAGCTCCTCTGTGCGGGGCTGGATCGCCGATGTGCCCTTTGTTCTGGGTCAGCACGTCGGCAGTATGCGGTTTCGCGTGGAGCGGGACGGGGGCGGCACAGGCGCCGGGGATGACGCGGCAGAACCGCGCTGGCGGGTGGAGGTTCAGCTGGATCTGCCGGAGCTGGGCCCGCTGCTGCTGAAAACCCAGCTTCAGGCAGAGGCGGTGACGGTGGAGCTCGCCGCCCGGAAAGACAGCACGCGCGAACTGCTCACATCCCGCGCCGGAGAGCTCGTTGCAGCGCTCGATAACGCGGGGCTGGATACGCCATCGCTGCAGGTCTCGGCCTGGCCGGCGAATCGCGAGCCGCGCATGACGCCAGCGGACACGCGCGATGAGGCCCCGTCGCAGAGTTGGCGGGCCTGATGGAGAATTCAACGCCGCCGGGCGACAGATCCGCCGCGCTGAGGTACACCGGCGTTGGCGCTCCGCGGCTGGTGGCCAGCGGGGAGAACGCCGTTGCCGCGCAGATCAGGGAAATTGCGCGGGCAAATGATGTGCCGCTGGTGCAGGATGCGGCTCTGACGGAGCTGCTGTGCGCGTTACCGCTGGGTGACGAAATACCCGAAACGTTGTATCTTGCCGTGGCAGAAGTGCTCGCTTTTGTCTATCGCCTCAATGCCGAGCTGGACGAAGAGGCATGAGTGATCAGCCCATAAAGGACTCTAATAAAATGGAACGAGAAGAAGCGCTGGGCCGTCTTTCCCTGCGCCTGTCGCGCATGGCAGAGGGTGTCGATACAGAGGTAGACAGGCTGCTTGACCAGGTGCGAGCGAAGGTTCGGGAAGGGGCGGATGGTGACGCCCTCGTCGAGCTTTCGGACCGACTGGCCCGGCAGCTGATGTGCAGCACGGGAGAGTCTGGGGATGTTGAACGCCGGCTTCCGGAGAGTCTCGATGTCTCGAGTTTCGGCAAACTGATCAAGTCCATGCCGCTGCGCTCTGAACAGCAGAAGCGCATGACCGACCTGGTCCGCGAGATCTCCACGGGTAATTCCACCGCCGAGCGCCAGCGCGCCCTGGCTGAGCTGCTTTCCTCCGCCACGGCGGCGCTGCAGGAGGTGTCCGCCCGCGATCGCGGCGATACCGCCAGGCGGGGCCTGTTTGGCCGCCGGGGCGATGGCGATACAGCGCGTTTCATCAAGCTGTTTTCGAGCCTTGTGCAGCGGCTGGTGGATCACATTGACGTGATGAACGGGCATCAGCTGCGCAGTCAGAATCTGCGCGAGGGCGTCAGTCAGCTCACCAATCTGAGTGACGCCGAGAGCCTGATGGGCGATGTCACGCAGGAGATCGACACCATCGATGCGCGAGTCCGGCAGGAGCGGCATCAGGCCTCCGATTTTCTCGGCAGCCTGCGCGACCGCCTGAATGGCTTCGAGCAGGTTGTCAACGAGGTATCGCTGTCCGGCCTGCGCTCGGTCGAGCGATCAGAGGACCTGCAGAGCGGTGTCGACGATGACGTGTCCGATCTCGGCGTCGCCGTTCGCGACGGTGATGCGGCGCGGGTCAACAGCCTGATAGAGGCCAGCCTGGCCAAGATCACGGAGCGCCTTGCCCGTCATGTCACACAGGAGCGTGAGGAATACAGGGAAGCGCAGCAGCGCGTCAGTGAACTCACGGAAAAGCTTTCGACGCTGGAAATCGAGGCAGATGAGCTGCGCAGCGAGATTCGAGATAAGTCTGATCTTGCGATCAAGGATGCATTGACGGGTACCTACAATCGCGCGGGCTATGAAGAGCGCTCAACTGAATTCCACGCGCGCTGGAGCCGCTCTGGCAGTGCCCTGTCCGTTGTTTTTATCGACTGTAACAAGTTCAAGGAAATCAATGATACCTACGGCCACGGGGCGGGGGATCTGGTGCTGACCCGGATTGCCCATATTCTGCAGGCGGCCTCGCGCGGCTCCGATGTCGTTTGTCGTTACGGCGGTGATGAATTCATTATTCTGGCGCCCGATACAGAAGTGGCTGGCGCTGAAGTTCTTGCCAATAAGGTTTGTGAAGAAGTTCTCGATGCCGGCTTCAATGACAATGGGAAACCGCTGGATGTCTCCATTTCCTGTGGCGTGACCGGGCTCAGGGTCGGCGACACTATGGATGCCGCGCTGGCGCGCGCGGATGAGGCCATGTACAGCGCCAAGAAGCTGGACCAGCGGGTCCGTGTGGTTGTCGCGGACTGAAACGCTTCCGGGAATGGTGAGGGGATTGACTTGCGGTCGGGTTAAGGTGGCGTGCGTATCAGACAGTCTCTCTTATCGCCTATCTGCTGTTCCCGCTGGTGGATCACAAGCACAAGACCAAGCTGCTGACCCAGGATTACGGTATCGCTACGCCGGCGCTGCTCATGACCGTTAAACAGCAGCACGAGCTCCGCCGCGTTGGTGCGCGGCTGGATTCCCTGTCCGGATTCGCCATCAAGCCGTCCAGGGGTTCGGGGGGCAAGGCCAATCTGCACCAGAATCGCCCAGCTGAAATCTGTGCAGGGGGGTCATGCGCAGCGTACACTCTGTGACGCAAGGGGGTTTGATCACCATCACCGCAGCGGAGTGACCATGAAGAAACTGCTGGAAGGCGTGTGCAAATTCAAGGAAGAGGTGTTTCCGGAGCAGACGGCGTTTTTTTCGGAACTGGCCATCGGTCAGGATCCGAGAATTCTTTTTATTACCTGTTCCGATTCCCGTATCGACCCCAACCTGATTACACAGACGGTCCCGGGCGAGCTGTTCATCTGCCGCAACGCCGGCAATATCGTGCCGCCGCATGAGCGCTACGCCGGGGGAACGACGGCATCCATCGAGTTCGCGGTGTCCGCGATCGGCGTCAAGCACGTTGTCGTCTGTGGTCACACCGATTGCGGGGCTATAAAGGGCGCGATGAATCCGGAAAGCCTGACATCACTGCCTCATGTCAGCGACTGGCTGGCGCATACCCAGGCTGCGGTCGCGGCAGTGGAGGCGCGCCATGGCGCGTTAAAGCCCGAGCATCTGGCCGAGCTCACCCGGGAGAACGTGGTGCTACAGCTTCGGCACCTCATGACGCACCCCTCAGTTGCGGCGGCGGTCGCTACGGGCAGGACGCAACTGCACGGATGGGTGTATGACATCGGAAAAGGAGACGTCAAGTGTTATGACGCCCGTGACGATGTCTGGCGCGCCGTCGAGGACGTTTACAACGACCCCAAGCTGGTAGACCGGATCGAGCATGGGGTGCCAGGGCACTTCCACGCCTGAGTATCGGGGAAGCCGACCTTTCCCGCCGGCTCAGCTGGCGCTTTCCCGTTTTTCAGCGCAGGCGATGCACAGTGCCGCCGCGGGGTCGGTTTCCAGGCGCCGCGTGGCAATTTCTTCATCGCAGTCGAGGCAGTAGCCGTAGTCGCCGCTGTCGAGTCGGGACAATGCCGCCACCACGCGACGCAGGAGCTGCTCCCGGCGACGTTTGGATTCCAGCGCCATGGCCTGGCCCTGCATGGCATCCATGCGCGAAAGCCGTCCCACGCTTGCCTGATCCAGCTTGACCGGCTGGCTTGCCTCGCGGGAGCTCTCTGCCGTGTCGAGCAATTCGCGCCGCAGTGTTTCTAGGTGCTGGCGAAAGGTGGTGGCTTCATGGTCATGCATTGACTGGTGACTCCGCGAGAGCGTTGAAGGATCCGTAATTGTGGCACACCATAGACAGCCTTGTTGACCGGCGTCCGTCGGTCTGGCCTGACGATGGGTGAGCTCCGGTGCGGAGCGGGGAGCGTGCTGACGAATGTACTACGGTGAGCGGCTGAACAGCATCAGTCATCTGTTGGGTGCGGTGCTGGCGCTGATGGGGCTCGGTGCATTGCTCACGATCGCCCTGCAGCGTGGTGATGTAGCAACACTGGTTTCCTTCTCTGTGTATGGCGCAACGCTGGTGCTGCTTTACACAACGTCTACGCTCTACCACAGCTTGCGTCCGCCGCGCCTGAAGCGGGTTTTCAAGGTTCTCGATCACATTTCAATCTACCTGCTGATTGCCGGTACCTACACCCCGTTCATGTGGCTGAGCGTCGGCGAGGGCCCGGCACTGCAGATTCTTGCGCTGGTGTGGGGGCTTGCGGTGCTGGGTGCGCTCTCGGAGCTGTTTCTCAGTGGCCGTGCTGTGAAGATCGCCCAGGTGGTGGCCTATCTCGGCATGGGCTGGGCCTGCTCGCTGGATTTTTCGGGGCTGCGTGCGGCGCTGCCCGATGCCGGTTTCTGGTGGCTGGTAACGGGAGGCATCGCCTACACGGCGGGGGTGATCTTCTATGTTGCCGATAAACTGCGGATGCTTAATCATGCGCACGGTATCTGGCACTTTTTCGTGCTGGTCGGCTCGGTCTGCCATTTTATCGCCGTGATTAAGTACGTTCGCTAGTGGCCCAATAGGTTCACGACTTTCGCCGGGAGCGTAACGGTCATTGCGGCGGGGAGTAAATGGTGTATGGATGGTATGCGCTTGACACCCCGGCGAGCCTGACGCAGGGTCCGCGCTCGATGACAGATTGCAGGAGGATTCATGTTCGGTGCGATCGCCGGGGATATCATCGGTTCCGTTTACGAGCGGACGCCCATGAAGCGCAAGGATTTCCCGCTGTTCCATCCCCAGGGCAGCTTTACCGACGACAGCGTGCTGACGATCGCGGTCGGCCGCGCCCTGTTGGAGGACGGCAGCTATCGTCGCTGGGTCTGGGAGTTTGCACGTCACTATCCGGATGCCGGCTTCGGTGCCTCGTTTGTGCACTGGATGCAGACCGACGGCAGCAAGCCCTATAACAGCTGGGGTAATGGCGCGGCCATGAGGGTGAGTGCCATCGGCTATGCCTTCAATACGGCAGAGCGTGTGCTGCAGGAGGCCGCCGACTGCGCCTCGATCACGCACAACCACCCCGAGGGGATAAAGGGTGCCCAGGCGGTGGCGCTGGCGGTATATCTCGCGCGCCAGGGCGCCTCAAAGGCAGCTTTGCGGGAAGACGTTTCACGGCGCTTCGGCTATAACCTCAACCGGCGGCTGGACGCCATCCGGCCCATGTACCGTTTCGATGTGTCCTGCCAGGGCTCGGTGCCCGAGGCCATCATTGCCTTTCTGGAGGCCAGCAGCTTCGAGGATGCCGTGCGCAACGCCGTTTCTCTGGGTGGCGACAGCGATACCCAGGCCTGCATTGCCGGGGCGATCGCCGAGGCTTTCTACGGGCCGGTGAATGCTGGGCTGGAGGCGGAGGTGGCGCGCTATCTGACGGACGACCTGTTGCGGAACGCCCGCGACTTCCGGGACCGCTTTATTACCGGCGCAGTCTGAGCGGCGGATGCCCGCGGCCTGGTCGGATCGGTGCCCGGGCAGGAAGCCTTGATCAAACCCCAGTAACACATCTGTGAGTGGCTGGCGTGGTTCTGGTCCGTGCTGGCCGCTGCATGCCTTGATTATAAAAAAACAATGTATTCAATAGATTGCGATTTTCCCCGCTGCTAGCAATCAACCCATTGTGATTATCTACCCAGTATTTCCTGCTTTTTTGTGATCCTTTATCGGAATCTCTGTGTATAAGTGTTACCATATGTCACGTAAAGTAACACAAGAGGCCGTGGGCAGGTGCCAGTCGGCCGAAAAATCACAGGAGAGAAGGAACACATGAACATCAGAACATTGATTATCCGCTTCGGTCTTGGAACACTCTTGGCGGCAAGTGCTGTAGTTTCAGCAGAGGATTATGCAGTCGACCTCGCAGCGGCAGAGATTGTCAGCCCCGGCAGCGCATCGGTCAGCGCCGATATCACGGCACGTCACGAACCATTTACCGAATTCAAGCTTGACCAGCCACACGGCGAGGCGGACCGGGCGCACAGTGAACTGAGGCTGGCTGATGACATGGCGCGCAAACTCGGCGATCAATTGGAGCGCCGCCTCGCATCACGGCTGGACGAGATGATTTAGGCCGGGTTTCTAGGCCGGGTTTCTGTGCAAACCCGTCACTGAGTGGTAGCGTAGCGTGATTGTGTAAGGACAGCAGCGCGTCGGACACATGATCGGCATCAGGGTCCACCATCACGACGGGAGAAGCAATAATGAAAAAATCGGGGATTTTACTTCTGGCGCTGTTAGCCAGTTCGGCGGCATTTGCCGGGGACACAGCCCTGACCACACCGGTGCAGCAAAGCGTTGATGGCGTGATGGACAAAGTGGTCGCCTGGCGTCGGGATATTCATGCGCATCCGGAACTGGGTAACCGGGAATTTCGCACGGCAGGGCTGGTCGCCGATCATCTGAAGTCGCTCGGCATGGAAGTACACACCGGCGTAGCCCACACCGGGGTCGTGGGGGTTCTAAGGGGCGGTGAAGGCCCCGTCGTGGCACTGCGCGCAGACATGGATGCATTGCCGGTAACTGAACAGGTCGATGTTCCCTTTGCCTCCCGGGTCCGTACCACCTATAACGGAGAAGACGTCGGTGTCATGCACGCCTGCGGCCACGATAATCATGTTGCGATCCTCATGGGCGTGGCCGAGGTGCTTGCGGGCCTCGGGAATGAACTTCCGGGCACGGTCATGTTCCTGTTCCAGCCGGCTGAAGAGGGCGCGCCGGAAGGCGAGGAGGGGGGCGCCGATCTGATGCTCGAAGAAGGGGTATTCGACGAAGTTACGCCTGACGCAGTGTTCGGCCTGCATGTCTGGCCGGCGCCGGTGGGCTCCATCTC
>JBHEPQ010000008.1:0-9595 GCA_046260215.1 Chromatocurvus sp. | reverse complement strand
CGCATCAAGCTGATTCTGCGCGGCAGGCGTATTGGCCTGAGTCTCGCCGAAAGCGTTGAGATCATCGACCTGTATGACCCGGGCGGCAACAACGCGGCTCAGCTACAGGCGCTCATCGAACGGATTGCGGAGCGCAGGGAGCAGATGATGCAGCAGCGTGCCGACCTCGATGCCATGCTCGACAGCCTGAGTGATGTTGACGCCCTCTGCCGCTCGGCGCTCGCGGAAAAACAGTCAGCACCCGGAATATCCCCTACCAGAGCCAGGAGAGCAGGATGAACAGTGGCTACGCGACATTGAACTTCGGCCTCGGCGAGGACATCGACATGCTGCGCCAGTCGGTACAGCAGATGTGCGCAAAGGAAATTGCGCCGCGAGCGGCAGCAATCGACCGCGAGAATGAATTTCCGCAGGATCTGTGGCGCACACTGGGCGCAATGGGCCTGCTTGGCATCACCGTGGATGAAGCCTATGGCGGCAGCGGCATGGGCTACCTGGCCCACTCCGTGGTCATGGAGGAAATCAGTCGCGCCTCGGGTTCCGTTGGCCTGTCCTACGGCGCCATGTCCAACCTGTGCCTGAACCAGATCCACAAAAACGGCAGCCAGGAGCAGAAACAGAAATACCTGCCGACGCTGTGCAGCGGAGAGCATGTCGGTGCGCTGGCCATGTCCGAAGCAAACGCCGGCTCCGACGTCGTCAGCATGAAACTGGCCGCCCGGCGCGACGGCGACGAGTACGTTCTCAACGGCACAAAGATGTGGATCACCAACGGTCCGGATGCCGACGTCTATGTGATCTACGCCAAGACCGACCCCGCCGCCGGCTCCCGCGGCATCACGGCATTTCTCGTCGAGCGTGACTTCTCTGGATTCTCCCGGTCGCCCAAGCTGGACAAGCTGGGCATGCGCGGCTCCAACACCTGTGAGCTGGTGTTCGAGGACTGCCGCGTTCCTCGCGAGAACGTCATGCGCAGCGAGGGCGACGGCGTGCGCATACTCATGTCCGGCCTCGACTATGAGCGTACCGTGCTCTCCGGGGGCCCCGTGGGCATCATGCAGGCCTGTATCGACGAGACTCTGCCCTACCTGCATACGCGGGAGCAGTTTGGCAGGCCGATCGGCGAGTTCCAGCTGATGCAGGGCAAGCTGGCTGACATGTACGCTGACCTGAACGCGTCCCGGGCCTACCTTTACGCGGTCGCGGCAGCCTGCGATCGCAACGAGGAAACGCGCCAGGACTGCGCCGCGGTCATTCTCTACACCGCCGAGAAGGCCACCCAGATGGCATTGCAGGCCATACAGGCGCTGGGGGGCTACGGCTACACCAGTGAGGCCAACGCCGGACGGCTGCTGCGCGATGCGAAACTTTACGAGATCGGCGCCGGCACCTCAGAGATACGACGCATGCTGATCGGCCGCGAGCTGTTCGCGGCTTCGGCCTAGGGGGCAGCATGAACCGGATTACCAGCACGCTCGATCTGGCCTCCGAAGGGGCCGTTCACAATGCCGAGGTCATGCAACGCCAGGTCGACGATCTGCGACACCTCGTTGCGACAGTCAGCGCGGGCGGCGGTGAGAAGGCGCGCGAGCGCCACATATCCCGCGGCAAGCTGCTGCCGCGGGAGCGACTTGATGCCCTGCTCGACCCCGGCAGCCCGTTCCTGGAGCTGTCACAGCTGGCCGCTTACAAGGTCTACGACGATGAGGTTCCCTGCGCCGGGCTGATCACCGGTATCGGCCGGGTCTGCGGTATCGAGTGCATGATTTTTATCAACGATGCCACCGTCAAAGGCGGCACCTATTACCCGCTCACGGTCAAGAAGCAGTCGCGGGCGCAATTCATCGCCGAGGAAAACCAGCTTCCCTGTCTTTACCTGGTGGACTCGGGTGGCGCCTACCTGCCCCTGCAGGACGAAGTGTTTCCCGATCGCGAGCACTTCGGCCGCGCCTTCTACAACCAGGCACGTATGTCCGCCAAGGGCATCCCGCAGATCGCGGCAGTGCTCGGCTCGTGTACCGCGGGAGGCGCCTACGTACCGGCGATGGCCGACGAATCCATTATTGTGCGCAACCAGGGCACTATCTTCCTCGGCGGACCGCCACTGGTAAAGGCGGCAACGGGCGAGGTCGTCGACGCCGAAGAACTCGGCGGGGCGGATGTTCACTGCCGACAGTCCGGCGTGACAGACCATATGGCGCAGGACGACGCGCACGCCATCAGCCTGATGCGTCTCGCCGTGGCGCGCCTGAACCGGCGAAAGTGCGTCGACCTCGACGTCACGCCCGCGCGCGAACCGGCTTACCCGGCGAAGGACATCTACGGCATTGTCCCCGCAGACACACGCCAGCCATTCGATGTCAGGGAAATCATCGCGCGGGTCGTGGATGGCTCGGAATTTGACGAATTCAAGGCGCTTTACGGTACCTCCCTGGTCTGTGGCTTTTCGCGGCTGCACGGCTACCCGGTCGGCATTGTTGCCAACAACGGGATCCTGTTCAGCGAATCGGCGGTCAAGGGCGCGCACTTCGTCGAGCTCTGCGCCCAGCGCCGGATTCCCCTGGTCTTTCTGCAGAACATCACCGGCTTCATGGTCGGCAAGCAATACGAGGCCGGCGGCATCGCCCGCCACGGCGCGAAGATGGTCCACGCCGTGGCCTGTGCCGATGTACCCAAGCTCACGGTCATAATCGGCGGCTCTTTTGGCGCCGGCAACTACGCCATGTGCGGCCGCGCCTACGACCCCCGCTTCATGTTCATGTGGCCCAACGCCCGGATCTCGGTGATGGGCGGGGAACAGGCTGCCGGCGTACTGGCGACGGTCAGGCAGGACCAGCTGGCCCGCGACGGGCGCGACATGAGCGATGAGGAGGAACGCGCCTTCAAGCAGCCGATCCGCGATCTGTATGAAAAACAGGGCCACCCCTATTACGCCTCTGCGCGCCTCTGGGATGACGGCGTCATAGACCCCGCCGCGACGCGAACCGTCCTGGGCCTGGCGCTCTCGGCCAGCCTGAATGCGCCGGTGCCGGAGTCGCGCTTCGGCGTGTTCCGCATGTAAAAAAGACGGATTTCACGATGGGAAAGACAATGCAAACAGCAACGGTTCAGACCGGCATCGACTCACGCGGCGTGGCCAGCGTCGTTATCAACCGACCGGACAAGCACAACGCCTTCGACGATCGCATGATCCGCGACCTGCGACAGGCCTTTCGAACGCTGGGAGAAGACGCCGCGGTACGCGTCGTCGTGCTGAGCTCAAACGGGCAGCATTTCTCAGCGGGGGGTGATCTGGCCTGGATGCAGCGCATGGCGGACTACGACCGCAACCACAACCTGCAGGACGCCGAGGATCTCGCTGGCATGCTTGCGGATCTGAGGCAGCTGCCCCAGGCCACCATAGCCCAGGTGCAGGGCGCTGCCTTTGGCGGCGCGGTCGGGCTCGTCAGCTGCTGCGATATCGCCATCGCCTCCAGCACCGCCCGCTTTGCCCTGTCCGAGGTGCGCATCGGTCTGATTCCCGCCACCATCGGTCCCTATGTCATCGCCGCCATCGGTGAGCGCGCCGCGCGGCGCTTCTTTGTGACCGGCGAGGCGTTCGATGCCGCCACGGCGCTGCAGCACGGCCTGGTCAGCGAAGTCGTGGCACAGGATGACCTCGAGACTGCCGTCAGCGATCTGTGTGACACGATACTGGAGAATGGCCCGCAGGCGGTCCGGGCTGCAAAAGACCTGATCACGGAAATCTGCGGCGTTCCCGCCACGGACGCACTGACGCGCGAAACCTGCCGCCGCATTGCCGACCTGCGCGTCTCCGCGGAGGGTCAGGAGGGCCTCAAGGCCTTCCTTGAAAAGCGGCCTCCGTCCTGGAGGACAGGCACAGCGGGCGACGTGTCATGATCAGGAAACTCCTGATCGCCAATCGGGGGGAGATCGCCTGCCGCGTCATAAAAACCGCGCGCGGCATGGGCATTGCCACGGTCGCGGTCTTCTCGGATGCCGACGCTGATGCCCTGCACGTAGCCCTGGCCGATGAGGCCGTATGGATCGGCCCCTCGCCGGCGCGCGAGTCCTACCTCAAGGGCCAGCGGATCGTCGACGCCGCACGCCGCACGGGCGCCACGGCCGTACACCCCGGCTATGGCTTTCTCGCGGAAAACGCGGGCTTTGCAGAACTGTGCCGGACAAACGGGCTGCTGTTCATCGGACCGCCCGCCAGCGCCATCGACGCCATGGGTTCCAAATCCGCGGCCAAGCAAATCATGGGCGACGCCGGTGTACCACTGATTCCGGGGTATCACGGCGACGACCAGACACCGACTCTGCTGCGCCGCGAAGCGGAAAGCATCGGCTATCCGGTGCTGCTCAAGGCGGTCGCCGGCGGCGGCGGCAAGGGCATGCGCGTCGCGCAGAGCGACGCCGAGTTCGAGACCGCGCTGCAGGCGGCGATGCGCGAAGCCCAGGCGAGCTTCGGTGACGACCGCATGCTGGTGGAGAAGTACCTGGCGAAGCCCCGCCACGTGGAAGTCCAGGTGTTCTGCGACAGCCACGAAAACGCGGTTTACCTTGCCGAACGCGACTGCTCCGTGCAGCGTCGCCACCAGAAAGTGCTGGAGGAAGCACCCGCCCCCGGTGTAGAAGAAAGTCTGCGCCGGGCCATGGGTGAGGCCGCCGTCGACGCCGCCCGGGCAATCGACTATCGCGGCGCCGGTACGGTCGAGTTCCTGCTCGACACGGACGGCCGCTTTTATTTCATGGAAATGAATACCCGCCTGCAGGTCGAGCACCCGGTCACGGAAATGATCACCGGCCAGGATCTGGTGGAATGGCAGCTTCGGGTCGCCGACGGCGAGCCGCTGCCGCTGGCTCAGGCCGACGTGCGGCTTGACGGCCACGCCTTCGAGGCACGTATCTATGCCGAGGACCCGGCGCAGGACTTCATCCCGGCTACCGGTCGCATCAGCCGGCTGATTCTGCCAGAGGAAAACGCGCACGTGCGCATCGATACCGGCGTGCGCGGCGGCGACAGCATCAGTCCCTACTACGACCCGATGATCGCCAAACTGGTGGTGTGGGACAGGACGCGGGAACAGGCGCTCAACCGCCTGCGTATCGCCCTGCGGGATTTCCACGTTGCGGGCACGGTCACCAACCTCGATTTTCTCTATCGGCTGATCGAAGTGGACGCCTTTGTCGCCGCGGAGGTGGATACCCGCTTTATAGAGCGGCACGAGGCGGCCATCTTCACTCCACTGGAAACCGATGCCCGCAGCGACCTTGCGAGCGCTGCAGTCGCGGTCCTGCTGTCGCGCCGGCAAGAATGCGCACGGCCGGCCGATAGCACCGGCGATCCCGAGAGCCCGTGGCGACTCGCCAGCGGCTGGCGCCTGAACGCGCCGGCCATCCATCGCCTGACGATTCATTACCATGGTAGCGTGCACAAACTGCGTGTGGAGCAGCGTGATACTGACTTCCTGGTGACGGGGCATGACAGCGATACCGGCGTCAAGGGACGCCTTACGGACTCGCGACTGGATATCGAGATAGAGGGCCACCGGCGACGCGCAGCACTGGTCCGCGACGGCAACCACTTTTCGCTGGTCTTTCCCGGCCAGACGCTGGCGTTTCATGAGGTCGACGCTGAGTATGCGGCGAGCGAGACGGGTTCGGAGGATGCACTCAGTGCGCCGATGAATGGCAGCATCGTAGCGCTGCTGGTCGAGCCGGGGGATAAAATTACCGCCGGCACGCCGCTGCTGATCATGGAGGCCATGAAAATGGAGCATACGGTACGCGCACCCGTCGATGGCGTTCTGGAACGCTTCCTGTTCTCACCGGGGGACCTGGTCGACGGTGGCGCCAGCCTCGCGGAATTCGCGGTGGAACCCCCCGAATGAAGAACCAGGAGGACTGCTGCGTTTCCATCGTCGAGGTGGGTGCCCGCGACGGGCTGCAGAACGAACAGCAGCCGGTATCGCTGGCGACCAAGGTCAACTTGATTGACGATCTCGCCGCTGCAGGCGTGCGTACCATCGAAGCCGGCAGCTTCGTGAACCCGGCGGTTATTCCACAGATGTCGGATAGCGATGCCCTGTTCGCGGCGCTCAAGCGCGTACCCGGTGTCACCTACACGGCGCTTACCCCCAACAGCCGGGGGCTGGAACGCGCGCTCGCCGCGCACGTTGATGAAGTTGCCGTGTTCGCCGCGGCATCGGAGAGCTTTTCACAGCACAATATCCGCTGCAGCATCGACCAGAGCCTGCAGCGCTTCGAGCCTGTCATGGTGCAGGCGCGAGAAGCTGGCATTCCGGTGCGCGGCTACATCTCCTGCGCGCTCGGCTGTCCCTACGAAGGTGACATCGCCCCCGAAGCCGTCCTTCGAGTAACCCGCGGCCTCATCGAGATGGGGTGCTATGAGGTGTCACTGGGTGACACCATCGGCGTGGGCACTCCCGGCTGCATGCAGGCACTGCTGGACCTGCTGCTCACTGAGATCCCGGCCTCCCGGTTGGCCGCCCACTGCCACGACACCTATGGCCAGGCACTGGCCAACATACTGATTGCCCTGCAGAGCGGCGTGCGACGCATAGATGCAGCGGTCGCGGGGCTTGGTGGCTGCCCCTTTGCACCTGGCGCCACCGGAAACGTCGCGACCGAAGACGTGGTCTACATGCTGCACGGCATGGGCTTCCATACCGGCATAGACCTGGAACGGCTGATCGCGGCGGGCAACGCTATCTCCGCGGCGCTGGCGCGGGGCAACGCCTCGCGGGTTGCCACGGCATACACCCGGCGCAACAGCATCTGACGCCGGCCCTCCACGCTGCTGTGGTAATCTCGTCGCATGCCGGTCACCCCAGGGACGCCACTCCGTAACGCCACTGCGCTGGTCACCAGCGTCTCCGCCGTGGGCCAGATTTCAGTGCTCTGGCTGCTCGACCTGAACGCGGCCGTTCTCGGCGTAGCGTTCGCCGGCTGTCTGTACCTGATGCTGGCCCTGGGCCTGTTCGGCGTTTCACGCTTCGCGCTGTTCCTTGCCGGGGTCTTGCCGGCCGCCCGTGTCCTCAGCGGCTGGAACCCGCTGCCCATTCTGCAATGGGAGCAGCTGCGCAGCATCGCCGACCTGATTATCGCAGTGCTTGCTCTTTTCCTGCTGTGGCGGGCGCGTCATGAGCCAACCCACTGAGCATCCCGTGTCAGGCGTCCAGATCGGGGATTATGTCGTCCTTCAGTTGCGCAATACAGTCCTTCAGCCGCAGCTTTTCCTTTTTCAGGCGCTGCAGCAGAATATGGTTCTGGTAGGGAAATTCCTGAATTTCCATGATTCTGGCATCGAGAGCCCGATGACGGGACTGAAGCTGGCGCAAACGCGTTTCCGGCGTCATTACCTCATTCGCCGCCGCCCCCTCTGAGTCCGGTCCCTGCCCCTTACCCGGCGGCCAGCGCATACCATTCTGCCATAAACTTCATCTCCCAACGGTTGCCTGACACTATACTCACCGGCTGTCGCGACACAAGCATCAGGCCAGCGCGTCGAGCAATTGCCGCCACAGCCGAGCGCGGCTGTCTGCGACAGCGAGAAAGTGTGGACTGAGCAGGGTCTCGCGTGCGTTGTAGCGCAGAGGCCGACCGTCCAGACCCAGAACGGCGCCACCGACGGACTCGAGAATGGCCTGCCCTGCGGCGACGTCCCATTCACTGCAGGGGGAAAAACGCGGATAACAATCCCCGCCACCGTCCGCCAGCTGTGTAAATTTCAGAGCACTGCCACTGTCCAGGCGCTCGACGGGGCCCGCCCGGGACGCGAGGAGCGCGAGGATTTTATCCAACTGCGCATTGCTGTGGCGGCGACTGGCGAGGACGGTCGTTCCGGCCTCCCGGGAAAACGACCGTGGCACCAGCTCCCGGCGTGCCCAGCCTTCTTCACGCCGCTGACAGCGCCAGCCACGATCGCCGGGGATGCCGAGATAGGCGACCTGCTCCAGCGGCAGATAAAGGATTCCGAGGCGGGGCACTGCATCCTCCACCAGCGCCAGATTGACGGTGAACTCGCCGCTGCGATCGAGGAACTCCCGCGTGCCATCCAGAGGATCCACCAGCCACAGCCTCTGCCAGTCATGGCGCTGCGCGACCACCTCTTGCGGAGACTCCTCGGACAGAACGGGAATATCCGGCAGCAGGCTCCGCAAGCCATCCACCAGGCAGTGATGCGCGGCAACATCTGCACGGGTGATCGGAGAGTCGTCGGACTTCTCCCGATATTCATCGGCGTGCGCCCCATGGTACTCACGGGCAATAAGGTCACCGGCCTTTGCGCACAGGGAAAGCAGCGCATCCTCGGTATGCAGCGGCAGCGGACTGGGGGTTCGAGTAGTCATCGCGGTACACTATAGCACCCGGTATAGCACCCGGGTTCGCGCGGCCGTGGCGCTGTCTACAGCCCCAGGCGTAACAGGCGCTGGCGCTCTTCGGTGCCAGACCCCGACGGTGCAAAAGGGCCGGTGCGAAAGGGCCGATGCAAAGGGAGAGACGAAATGATCAACTGGGACGATATCGATACCGTGCTGCTCGACATGGACGGCACCCTGCTGGATCTGCACTATGACAACCACTTCTGGCTGGAGTACCTCCCTGCGGCCTACGCCAGGGCACGAGGACTGTCATTGGACAATGGCAGAGCCGAGCTCCTTGGCAAGCTGGATTCGACGCGCGGGCAGCTCGCCTGGTACTGCCTGGACCACTGGTCGGAGCAGCTGCAGCTGGACATCCCCGCGCTGAAGCGGGAAATCCGACACATGATCCGTATTCGGCCCTTTGCTCTGGAATTTCTCCAGCGCCTGCATGGCGGCCCCAGAACCATCGTTCTTGTCACCAACGCGCACCCGGTGACCCTGGACATCAAAATGGCGGAAATCGATATCCGCCCGTGGTTTGATCACGTGGTCGTCTCGCATCGGTATGACGCCGCGAAGGAGCAGCTGCTTTTCTGGGAGCGCCTGCAGTCGGAATATCCCTTCGACCCGGCCAGAACGCTGTTTATCGACGATACCGAGAGCGTCCTGGATACCGCGAGGGAGTACGGAATTGGCCATCTCCTGACCCTGCTGCAGCCCGACAGCGGTGTCAGCAAGCGCATCGACACCCGCTTCCCGGGTATTCACCACTTCGATGAAATCATGCCGGCAGGGCTGCCAGCGTGAATAGTGCCGAGGCATCCGCCGTGCGCCTGGACAAGTGGCTGTGGGCCGCGCGGTTCTTCAAGACCCGCAGCCTGGCCAAGGCCGCCATTGAGGGTGGCAAAGTGCAGCTCGATGGCAAGCGAGTCAAGGTGTCAAAGGAAGTCAGCGTGGGAGATCGCCTGCGTATACGCCAGGGCTGGGATGAAAAAGACATTACCGTTCTCGCGGTGAGCGACCAGCGCCGGGGGGCCACCGAGGCCCAGAGGCTCTACGAGGAGAGCGCCGACAGCATTCAGCGCAGGGAAAAGGCGGCCTCTGCACGCAAGGCCGCCGGCGGTATGCTGGAGCGCCCTGTGCGCAAACCCAGCAAGAGAGAGCGCCGCCAGATCCACTGTTTCCGGGAGTCCTGAACCCGC
>JBHEPQ010000310.1:0-4391 GCA_046260215.1 Chromatocurvus sp. | reverse complement strand
CCCGATTTCAGCGTATTTTCAGAGCCCGCCATGACCCAGTCCGAGCAGCTGTCATGGCTGGTGCTCGGACGTCCTCTGGACGGTGCGTCAGAAGGAGAGGGCAACATGATCGCGCAGGCCGCACTGGCCCTCGGGCTGAAGGGCGGAGATTTCCTGGCAGACCGACTCGGTGCAGGCCTTGGGGTCGATAGTGTGGGTATCGAGACGGGTTCGGGCGAGGCAGGCGCGGCCAGCGATGTGAATCAGGCGGCGTTTGTGATCGGCAAGTATCTGTCGCCGGATCTGTTTGTGAGCTACGGCATCGGTCTGTTCGATTCGGTATCCACGGTGAAGCTCGAGTACAGCCTGACAGAGCACTGGAAGGTCTCCACGGAATCTTCCACGCTTTCAAGTGGTGGCGACGTGACCTATACGTTAGAGCGTTAGCCGTCCGACCCAGTCGGCCGCATGCGCGAAGCTATCCACATTCAGCGCCTGGGCCTGCTCCTGTGCATCCAGTGGCTCCAGTGTGCGCTGCTGATGCTCGAGCACTGACAGGCCTGCGTCCGACGCATCGTTTCCCGCCAACTCACGGGCGACGATACGTCGGCGCAGGGTATCGTCATCGGCATGACAGTACAGTATGCCAAAGGGGACCTCGCACTCCGCCGCCAGCTTCCTGAACAGCGAGCGCTGCCAGTGTTTGAGGGCCGCGGCATCGATCAGCACCGGCATGCCTGCTTCAATCACACATCGCGCCACTGCAGCAAGGTAGTGATAGGTACGTGCGTTTGCTTCTTCGGAGTACAGATCCCTGTCGATGCCGGAGTTGCTGTTGTCTCCCGGGTCGAAGCGGTTAAGCCGTTTGCGTTCGACGTCGGAACGCACGCGAACGAGACAGGCCGTTTCGACCAACTGCTGTGCCAGCCAGGACTTGCCGCTTCCGGATACGCCGACAGTCAGGACAATGGCCGGACGCCGTGCGGCGCTCATCCTGCGGGCCAGATCCAGGTAACCTGCTACCTGCCTGAGTAATTCAGCGTTATCGACGTCGGGATCGTCGAGGCGCAGGGCAGTCACCTTGGCCCTGACCAGGGCCCGGTGCACCAGATATAGAGGCAGTAGACGAAGCCCCGCGTAGTCGCCGGTTGCCGCCAGATATTGATCCAGCAGCAGCCAGGCGAAACCGTGTGCGCCGCGGCTATGCAGGTCCATCACGGCGAAGGCCACATCGGACATGACATCGATCCAGCGCAACTCATTACTGAATTCCACACAGTCAAACAGGGTGGCGCGACCGTCTATCAACGCGACGTTGCCGAGATGGGCATCACCGTGACACTCCCGTATGTAACCGCAGCGCAGGCGATCCTCCAGGCAGGGTTCGATGCTTGATAACTCGGCGTCTGTCCAGTCCTGCAATGCCCCCAGGCCGGCTGCAATCGGTTGGTTTTTCAGCGTATTTGCAAGGTCGGTGAAGTTAGCGCGAATGGATGCAGCGGTGGCGTTGACGGTGCCATAGTCACTGTCGGGTGCGGCAATTTCTGCCATGCAGTGCAGTTCCGCCAGGGTCTGTCCAAGTTCTGCAACGTGCTGGCGTTTCAGTTGCTGTCGCGTCAGGAGGCGATCGAACCCGGCGTCGGCGTCGAATCGGCGCATCCTGACGGCGTACTCAAGAATGTCACCCGTGCCGTTCAATGCCGGCTGCCCGGGGGTGCCGGTGATGGAAATAACGTCCAGGTAAAGATCGGGCGCGGTGCGTTGGTTGAGACGCATTTCTTCTTCACAGAAAAACCTGCGGCGCGCCAGTGTGGAAAAATCCAGGAAACCCAGGTCGAGGGGTTTTTTCAGCTTGTAGACGCGATCACCCGCCAGCAGTACCCAGGAAATATGAGTCTCCACCAGTTCAACAGTCTCGACGGGGTGCGGGTAGCAGCCCGGGTTGAGCAGTGAATTGATCAGCTGCGTATGCATCGCTCGAATCCTGTAATACCAGGCGACAGGATACCTCCCGGCAGCCACAAGCGACACACATGGGGCGCCTGTTTGCCGGTACACGGTTTCTTCAGTAAGGTCCCGCTGACATGTCCCTGTCTGGAGAGATATCCATGCGTCTTTTCAAGAAACCCCCTGGGTTTTTCAAGATCCTGGCCCCGCTGTTGCTCTGGTCGAGTCATGCCGTATCGATGATGGCCTCAGACGGCCCGCCGCCCTGCGAGACAGAGGAGTGCTTCGTCAAAGCGGTCTCCGCCTGCACTAAGGATGCGAGTTATATGCCCGCGAGCGCCGCGGGTTCGATGGTGCAGTACGTAATCGACGGCGGCGCGGAGGACGGGCGCTGCCGCTTAGCCATGATCTACATGATGCACCCGAATAATGAGTGGACTTACAAGCCTCTGTATTTTGTGGTGGACCCCGACCGGGATATCGACTCGCAGGTTAAGGAAGGCGTGTCCGCCTGCATCAACGGCACTGCGGACAGTGCCCTCCGCTGCGAGGGACCCTTACTTGAGCTTACTGGCGCAGAGACCTGACGTTTGGCTCTTGGCTCTTGGCTCTTGGCTCTTGGCAGGATTAGAGCTATTGTTGGGTCATGTGGAAATATAATGGAAAACAGCGACCCGATTTTGCCGCGGTCCCCGGCACCGGCCAGGAATCGGTATGGGATTATCCCCGTCCGCCAGGCCTCGTCAGCACCGAGGATCTTGTGGATGTGAGTGTCGACTATATTCCGTTGGCCAGCAGTCGGTCGGCGCTGCGCGTCCTGGAGACAGCGAGCCCGCCGACTTATTACGTTCCTGCCGCCGATATTGACTGGCGTCTGCTTGTCGCCACAGAACACAGCACGTTTTGTGAGTGGAAGGGCCGGGCCAGTTACTTCGCGTTGGTGAGCGATCCGGCGGCGGGTCCGGTCGCCTGGCTGTATGCAGATCCCAGCGAGTCCTTCGCGCCACTGCATGAACACGTATCCTTCTACCCGGACAGGGTTGCGTGTTTTGTCAATGGCGAGCGCGTGCGGCCCCAGGCAGGTTCGTTCTACGGAGGCTGGATTACCGATCAGGTCGTCGGGCCCTTTAAGGGCGAACCCGGCACCGGCCACTGGTAGGCGCTGCGCAATGTATTGAGGTAATTGAGGTATGCTGATGGCACCGGGCAGAGATCGGTTGTCAAAGCCGCCGTCATACCTCAAGCTAATGACCCTTATATGCTCGATCATTAACTGGAAATGTAAGGTGTTGCATGATCAGACAGACGTTTGCCCCACTGTTGGGCCTGTTTTTTGCCTTCAGCGTAGCCGCACAGAATGATCTACCGTTCCAGGTAGAGGTAATCACAAGTTTTGATGAGCCCTGGTCCATGGCTTTTCTGCCCGACGGCCGCATGCTGGTCACGGAAAAAAAGGGCCGACTCACCATCGTCACACAGGACGGGAGTAAATCGCGTGCCGTTGCGGGGCTCCCGGACGTGGCCTACGGCGGGCAGGGTGGTTTGGGTGATGTCGCTTTACATCCGGACTTCGATGATAACGGCATGATCTACATAAGTTATGCCGAATCCGGCAATGGCGGCGCTCGCGGCGCGGCGCTTGCGCGGGGAACGCTGGATGAATCCGGGCGTAGCCCGAAGCTTAAGAATTCGGAGGTGATCTGGCGACAGTACCCCAAGGTACTGGGTTACGGACACTACGGGCATCGTCTGCTGTTCGACGATAACGGCTATCTATGGATTTCCTCCGGCGATCGTCAGAAGTTCACGCCTGCACAGGATATGCAGGCGTCCCTGGGCAAAATGATTCGTCTTCACGATGACGGCTCAGTGCCCGAGGACAATCCCTTCGTCAATTACCGCGCGGAAAACGCGTTTGTGGACGGGGAGGCGATTTACAATCAGATCTGGACCCGGGGTCACCGTAACCCGCTGGGGATTGCGCTCGATCTCGACGGCAGGCTGTGGGAAATCGAGATGGGTCCCGCGGGCGGTGATGAGCTCAACCTGATCGAGCGCGGCAACAATTACGGTTATCCGGTGGTTTCCAACGGCAGGCATTATGATGGACGCGATATTCCGGACCACGATACGCATCCCGAATTCAACGCGCCCGAGATTACCTGGACACCGGTAATATCACCCGCTGACCTGATGTTCTATAGCGGTGATCTGTTTGCAGATTGGCACGGTAACGCCTTCGCCGCCGGACTCTCCTCGCGTTCAATCGTACGTATCGAGGTCGACGGTGAGAGCGCCCGCGAGCTCGAGCGCTACGATATGGGTGCGCGCATCCGCAATGTCACCCAGGGCCCTGACGGCGCCATCTGGGTTCTTGAGGATGAGCGTGGTAATAGTACAGGTCGCCTGCTCAAGTTGACGCCGGCCGAGTGATGGGCCTTTTATGGGGCGGCGCATTCAGCGTC
>JBHEPQ010000133.1:0-3166 GCA_046260215.1 Chromatocurvus sp. | reverse complement strand
GGTGCTATACATATAATATGCATATCTACACGGACGTAGAGTACGATCCGGAAAAAGCTGCCCGTAATCTCAGGAAACACGGCGTGAGCTTCGCACATGCGGAGCAGGTGCTTAGAGACCCCTGGGCCATCACCATCGATGATCCGGACGCTACAGGAGAAGCGCGCTTCATCACGCTGGGCATGAACGCTTTGGGCCGCGCGCTTGTCGTTGTTCACACCCCGCGCGAAGAACGCACGCGCATCATTTCGGCGAGAAAAGCGAGCCGGTCAGAGGTCAGGCAATACCATGCGAAAGGAATATGACTTCAGCAAGGGCAAGCGCGGGGCAGTTATCAAAGCTCCTGGCAAGACCCGCATTACCATCATGTTGGACAACGATGTGATCGATGCCTTCCGTGAGCACGCGGAGAAACTCGGTATCGGTTACCAGACCGCGATCAACGATGCACTGCGACAGCACCTCAAACAGGACCTCGAACCGCTCACGGTGGAGAAGCTGCGTGAAGTGCTGCGTGAAGAACTGCAGACCTGACGTATTGCGTAAGGATGACAGGCTGGCCGTTTACGGCCGACATTTCTGAAAGCTCCCAGGACACACAGCGCAATGAGCGCACACCACGCCCCGCAGGAGCGGCGACCCCGCCGCGAACCGCCCATTTACCCGATGCCGCTTTTGCGTGTCCCCTGCCTCCGTGACAGGAAAGGCTTTAAAAATCAAACCACGGCCTCTCGCCAAGACGCAAAGTCGCAAAGTCGCAAAGTCGCAAAGTCGCAAAGAAATTCTTTTCAATAATTTTTTCTTCGCGGCTTTGCGTCTTACGAGAGAAACGGTCTTCCCATGGCCATTCAAAAGGCCCACTACTCCCGCCAGTATTCCGGCCTGTTCATCACGTCCGCACACACCACCCTGCCACGCACCGAACCCAGCAATCCAGGACGCAAGGCCTGAACCATCCAGGCCGCTTGTGGCTCCACCGGATAGGGCGCATTCAGCCCATGGGAAATCGAGGGCTCGAAACCGTGGCGGGTGTAGTAGCCGGGATCGCCCAGCACGAAGACCAGCTCCACGCTCCGATCCCTGAGCAACGCCAGACCCTCCCGGATCAGCGCAGCACCGACCCCGCGCCTCTGATCCTCGGACACAACGGCCAGCGGTGCCAGGATCATGGCCGAGACCGGCGCCGTCTCGTTCGCCATACGCGCAGCGGTGAACAACACATGCCCGACAGCGCGCCCGCCATCCCGCGCTAACAGGGACAAGGTCGGCCCGGCACTGGGGTCCGCCAACAGATTCCGCACCAGCCCCGCCTCCACATCCCCGCCAAAGGCCGCGCGCTCTACAGCAAGGACATCGTCAAGGTCAGGGGGTTGGGCTTCGACGATGTGCATGGGTGTAATCGCCTTGTGGACAGAATGAGGGCTTATCGCTGGATACGTTACATTGCGTCTTTGCTCATGTCCTGACGGAGAAACCCAATGCGCGCACCCCTCGTCCTCGCCCTGTTGTTCCCCCTGCTGCTGGCAGGCTGCGGCGGATCCAGTCCCGCCACGGGCATCAGCGGCACGGTGAGTCTGGATCCACAACTGACCGATCAGGTTTCGGGAGAGGACACCGTCTTCCTGTTCGCCCGGCGCACCGCCGGCCCGCCCATACCCCTGGCCATCCAGCGATTGCAGGTCAGCGATCTGCCTTTCCGCTTCCAGCTGGACGACAGTCACGCCATGACCGACATGGTGCTGTCATCAGTGGATGAAGTGATCGTCGTGGTCCGCGTCTCCCGCTCCGGTCAGGCCATGCCGCAAGCCGGGGATCTGGAAGGGCAGAGTGGGCCGGTCGCTACCGCCGGCACCACGGACCTGGAGATCGTGATTGATCGGGTGCGGCCCTGAGGCCAGCTCGCGGACAGATCCGCTGACACAACAAAGGGGGCGAAATCGCCCCCTTTCACATTGCCAATGCTGAAGAGCAGGCTACTGCGTGATCAAACCGGCCTTTTCCAGGTAGGCACGCGCCTTGGCCAGCGTCGCATCATAGTTACCCGCCTCGGAGGCCACATGTGCCTCCTCGAGCGCCTCGGCCAGGGCCTCGAGATCCTCTTTCATTCTCTCCAGGGCGTTCTCGAGCGTGTAGGTCAGCTCGTGTACGGTTGACAGATCAACAGCGCTGAGCCGGTCTCTTTCAACCAGGACTGCAAGGCGCTGGTTGTAGTCAAGGAAGTTTTTCGCTGCCTGCTCGATGTCCTCCGAGGGGTGGCCCTTGAAATGATCGAGTCGCTCGCTGGCGCCGGCACTGCCGAGCACCAGGGAAGAGAGTAGGAGGGTGGCGGTCAGGATGCCTTTTTTCATAGCAGGTGCTCCAGTTCAGGGTGACATTTTTCGAGTTTCGGGTGTCGGACGCGTCGCCCACGGCAGTCTCGCTTGGGGAACCAGGTAAATTTCTCGCCGCCATTCGCTCTCGATGAGCGATGTGACATTTGCAATCTATCTGCACGACCTCATTGACGCTATCAGGAACCCAGAGGTTCCGCCGCGATGTCACGCACAAGACAGTAAAAAGGGACGGCGGGATGAACTTTATATCTCCCCCTTTTTGTCCCTCTTGCCAGGAGCAAGCACGTTCTGTACGAAAACAGCGAGCCGCACTTGGGCAGTATCAGCGATGTATGCCCCCCGCTGCCGTCCGGGCTGCACTCACATCCCAGCGCTTGTCCGCTATCCTATGACTTCCTCCGCCAACCGGAAGCCGACTTGAACCACCATCCTGCCTTGAACATCTCCAGCTTCGACGCCCACTGGCTTGCAGAAGCCGTGCGCCTGCGCGAGGCGGCGACAGGCACATTCGAAGATGCCGAGGCGGTGCGCGCCGCGCGCGCCATGGCGACCGATACCGAACAGCGCATTCTGATTCGCGCCTGCAGGCTCGGCGAGCGGGAAGGGCTGGCACAGGCCATCGCCACGTGGCGGCCACGCGCACGCCTCTTGCTGCTGACGCTTGCAGTCGTCGCCCTGATCAGCGGCTTCGGTGCTGCGCTCGCGGTGCTCGGCGACGGCAGCCGGCCGGTGAACGTGATCTGGGCGCTGGGTGGTCTGCTGGGCATACATCTGTTCAGCCTGCTGCTGTGGCTGCTCGGCCTGTGGTTCGGCGGCCGCGATGCCGGCGGCGC
>JBHEPQ010000268.1:0-3728 GCA_046260215.1 Chromatocurvus sp. | reverse complement strand
GGTCATCAGCGGGATCAGACCGATCAGCCCCCAGGGCATGGGCACCAGGGTCAGCAGCAGCAGACCGACAACAATGCGCAGTACCCGGTCGATCGTGCCGACATTGCGCGAGAAGAAGCCCTTCTTGCGCTCAGGCTTCGGCGCCTTGGGCTTGTTGCCCAGCATCGCCCGCAGCGGCGACCAGCCAAGCACGCCGATGAACAGCGGGATGGCGCCGATCCACAGATACGTGAACATCCACTCCATCGGCATGAAGGCCGGGGTCACCCAGGCGACGTTGTAGAGCTTGCCGACATGACCCTCATAGGGCATCTCCGGGAAGGTCTCGCCGAAGAGCATCTCCCACCACATGAAGAAGCCGTACTTGCGGAAACCCCCTCCGGCATCGATGATGCGATTGGCCTTGCTCGCATTGGCCGGGTCGTCGATCACCGGACCCACGGGTTCCAGGGGAACCCCGTTGGCATCCGTCGCCTCGATGAGCAGCAGCATCTGCCGGAATGGCGGCCCCCCGGGCATCCTGTGGGCGGCGCCGACGTTGGCGAGCTCGGCACTGACCACCACATCGCTGCCCTCGCGCGTGGCCAGGACCTTGAGGTTGGAGGCACGTCGCGCCATCTCGCCGTCGAAATAACTGCCGCGCCAGTGATGGCCGTACAGCGAGTCCTCGTCGCGTTCCACGCCGATCGTGGCCGCCTTGTTCGTTGTCCATTCGTCCTGGCCACCGGTGTACATGTGGCAGCTCTGGCACTGCTTGTCGGTCTTGCCGGCATCGAAGTTCGCCTTCCAGACCGGGTACTCGTCCAGCGTGAGCAATGCCTGCGTCCCCGTGCCCTCCAGGTCGTCGGCGGTCTCCATGTGACACATGGCGCAGAATTCGGATTTCTCGAAGATCGGGCTGTAGGCCGTCCCGTGCGCGGGACTGACGGCATCCTTGTAGGGCCCGAACTTCACATCGCCGCGGCGGATGATCTCCATATTCTCGATCTTGACCGTTTCGAGATTACCGAACTGGTCATGGCTGATACGCACGTCCTGGACCGAGTGGCAGACATCGCAGGTGATACCCTCGCGTCCCTGCCCGACGCTCATCCCCTGAACCTTGTCGAAGCGGAAGACATCGAGGGTTCCGTTGATGAAGACCTTGCCGGTGCGCGGATTAAGCTTTCGGTGCGGCTCGGTGACGCCTTCGTTCCAGGTTATGCCGCGGGCATGGCAGTTGACGCAGGTGCCGACATAATGATCCATGTTCATGGCGTGCATGCCCGTGGAGATCCCCATCATGGGCGCGAAGTATTTCCGCCCGAAGCCGAGACCGTCGAAGCCACCGTCCTCCCGGGTACCCAGGTAGAACTCCAGCTTCTGCGGCAGCTTCTCGTCCATGGCCCGGCCCATCGAGGTATCCTGCCACTGACTGTAGATGTCGGTGTGGCAGGCACCGCAGGACTCGGCGGACTGAAATTGATAGGGCGGGTCGTCGGCCGGCAGCGGCACGAGGGACAGCTTGATGTCCTGTTCCGTCGCACCCAGCTGACCAGCAATACTGTAGCCGTCGCGCCAGGCTGTGATGTGTCGCACGTTCAGGTCGCTATCGCCGGCATCGAGCGTGAAACGCCCCGTTGCATCGGTATGCGTGCTGATCTTGGTGCCCTGAACCATGACGATCGCATCGGCGACGGGCTTGCCCGTGACCGAGTGCGTGACCTGGCCGGAGACCGTCATGGCCGCCGCGATTGGCGCTATGCACAGCGACATGAAAGCCGCCGCTATCCAGTACTGCAGTTTATTGATCAGTTTGCCTTTCATTTCTCACCCCGTTTTTCCGTAGCCACAAACGTCAGGCACGCTACTACATCGTCGTACCCTAGCCTGACGGTAGGGTACGGTAAAAATACAGGGGGCGATATACCCCAAAACATAGACTCAAAAAATATAATCATACGTAAGAACAACACCTTAATTACGAATTCCGTAATAATATGACTCAGATCATATTTATAGGGCGCAGACTCGTGCGCGGACACTTACGAAATGTGCGAAATCGCACAGACAACCGTTGCGGGCGCAGACTCGTGCGCGGATTCTTACGCGATCCGGGAATAGCGGCAATGATCAGATGTATCTAGCGTGACACGCTCGGCAGGCACAGGACCGGCACGTCTGAGCGCCTCAGCGGATCAGCGTATCCCATACACTCTGGCATGCCGCCGCGCGTGGTTCGAGATCAGTACCAGCTTCTTGCCGTCACGACGGAGAACGCCCTCTGCCTCAAGCCCGGAAAGCACGCGATACAGCGTCTCTTTGGTCAGTCCCATATCGGCTGCCCATTCGAGTTGCGGTCCTGGCAGCGACACCGTGCCATCGGGACCGGCCTCGCAATAGAGCAGGTGCAATACCCGCTCACGTGCACTGCGGATATTGAGCCGTTCATAGCGCAGAAATTGGTCCTTGAGCCGACGCGCGAGATCCATCGCCCAGGCACGGGCAAAAGCCGCATCCTCAGTAAGTTTTCGGTCGAAATCAGCAATGACGAGTTTCGCGACCAGACTGTCGGTATCCGCGCGCCCCTCACAGGTATAGATGTTGGCGCACACGCTGCATTCCGCGATAAATTCTCCCCGACCCATGCGCATCAACACAACCTCGGTATCCTCTGACGTGTAATGCACCAGCGAGATCCGCCCACGGACCACCCGATACAGGGAGGTGATCGGCTCACCGTAGGTGAACACATTGTCACCCTTGCGCAACGACAGCAGGCGCGCGCAGTCGGTGAGGTCTTGCGGGAAATAGGCCGGAAACAGCTCTTTTAGCGGCATTGACTCTTCGATCACAACCATACCCCTTGCAGGCTAACTATGCGTGCGGATCACAGACCGACAGCTGAATGGTTCGGCCGTAATGCTCATACCATCATACCAATGGCATCAAACGTCAAGCTTCCTAACCCGGATGTTTCATAAACCGGCGTTCGCGGCCTGTTTGGCGTCGACCGGAGGTTCTTGCGCGGGCGCTTACATCGATTTCATGGGCGCTGTTTCTTGCGAACAAACAGCATGAGGAATCCAAACAGGCCGAGAATCAAGGCCACGCCCACGAAGATGCTTGCATGGCGTTCATGGAAAGGCTTGTCCAATCCGCTGAGCCGAGCCATGGCATCGGTTGTGAAGCGGATATCCAGGCCGTGACCATCCTCGGAAAAGGCAATCAGACGCCAGCTTCCAGCCTGATCGGGCAGGAAGGCGACGACCCTGGCCATCGGCGCGGCCAAGCTGGTATGGCTGGCCATCGCCTTCCCGGTAGATCTCGTACGCCTCAAAACGAAAGCTGCTGTCATCGGCATGAAACAGACGCAGTATAACGGCTTCTCCCTGTGTGGCAGTGTAATGCAGATCATGCGCCTGCACCAGCATGGGGCAAAGGCCACACAGGAATACCAGTACTGACTTCACGCACATTCACTCCGGGCCGGATCAGGAGAAAGCAAAACCTCGCATGGCGAGAAAACTATAGTTGAATGGCACTGACTTAACGTCATTGCGAGCGAAGCGCGGCAATCTCCTACCATGAAATCAGTCAGTTGGAGATTGCCGCGTCACTTCGTTCCTCGCAATGACGGGCATTTTCCGGCTTAAGTCAGTGCCATTCGACTATAGTTCTTCATGCGTGAAATCAAGTAAAGATTGCCGGAGTGGATGGCAGGTAATGCCAGGCCGAGACAGTATGCC
>JBHEPQ010000261.1:0-4478 GCA_046260215.1 Chromatocurvus sp. | reverse complement strand
TCGATCAGGCTCTCGAAAACGACAAGACCACGCTCATCGTCAACCAGAACGAGTAGCTCCCTACCGACGGCGACGACGGGTATTTCGGGGTGAGGGCCGAAGGAACCTTCGCTTGCCAGACCAATACCAAGACCGGCCGCGACCATGCCCATCCGGGCTTTGGCAACGGCCACGTCGCCCATCGTGCCCTGCCGGGGAATCTCGCCGGAAAAGGTACCGAGCGCATCGGTATCCAGTCCTGCCGGGACCACCAGTTCAGCGCCCAGAACCCGCTTCATCGGCGGAGCAATGACGACTTCCTTGCGATGCATCGTGGCCAGAGCGATGCGGCGACCGGTATAGGGTGTCGCGTTCATACCGAAATGGGCGGCGGCAGGCGTCATGCGACGGCGCGCACGGCCACCTCTCTGGTCGCCTGATCGACAGCATCCCATTCCAGGTCACCGCCGTAGCGATGCGCAAGCTGGCCCTGGTCGTTCATGGCAAACAGATGCAGCCAGCGATTATCGAACAGCGCGCGCACGTGCTCATGGCGCCCCAGGATATCTGTCATCGCTTCGAGCGGGGCCTCGATGCAGACAGACAGGCGCAGCGGCTCGTGCACATAATTCTCGCCATCGTGCACCGACTGCCACGGCAGGCCCGCACGCATCAGCCCGCCATTGCCCTCGAAAACGCCGATACCACCGACAATGTTGTGCAGAAGCTTGTTGCCCGAGCCAAAGTGCTGCGGGGCAACGGTGGAACCGTAGTACTGCAGACTGATCCAGCTGGCAACCACGACTGGCGCGGTCATAATCAGCTCCAGCACCGTGAAGCCCCGGTCGCTGTCTGCATGCCAGTCGTAATTGTGCAGAAACGCGCGACCTTCCAGACTACGGCCCGCCGTGCGCGAGCGCGGCGCCGCGATGAACGCTTTGCATCCGGCCAGTCCCCACTCCGGACGCACCTCGGCCCAGTCGCGCGCGCGCATCGACACATCACCCGCATCGCGTGCGCGCGGCAGCCGTAGCGACCTCTCGGCTCGAGTGGACGTGCCCGCCGCCTCCAGCCATTCTCGCACCTGGGCGAGATCCGCAGCGTGCTCTGCAGATGCGTAATCCGCATCAAAGAGTGTGACGGCGTCCGTGGTGGTATCGTGCAGGGCGCCAACAAACAGGGTGTCATCGGGTATTTCAATGCCCCGCTCGGCGAGTCCCTCCCGCACCGCCCGGTCGTTGAGCAAAGAGGCCAGCAGCCGGGCATTCACGTCGCCGGAATAACCGCCGCAGGCACCACAGTGCAGGCCGCTTGCAAACGGATTGTTGGTGACGTTGGCGCCATGGCCGGCCAGCAGCACGACCCGCGCAAAATCGCCGGTCAGCGACATCGCGCCCAGAACGGTCTCGGCCGCACTGATCCGGGTTTCGAGGTCGAGCGGCGGATCGAAGCGCGGTGCAGGATCGGTCGGCGCCGCCAGGGGTTTTCGCGCCAGTGCATCATGCACGAGCTTGCCGACGTAGACCGGACCCATTGCCTCCACGAAAGCGAAAGACGAGACCGCTGCCAGCTTGAAACGTGCAAACGCCCGTTTTGCCCGTGCTACGTAGCGCGTGGCGGTATCGTCGATCTCCGTGTCGCGGTCGCCCGAGCAAGAGCTCAGCGCTGGACTCAGGAGTCCGGGCAGACGCAGCTCCTCGACATCCGATGCAAAACGCCGATGCTGTACCGATATCCCGAAGAACCCCGCAAAACCCAGCGTACGGATTGACGGGTGGACGGCCTCAAGCGCGCGCCGAAACACCTCGGATCGCACATCAATGCAGAACGCAGCCTGCAGTGCGGGGCGATCTCCATCTGCCGAGGGCGCCGGTGTCGCCAGGGTCTGAGCGAGACCGCGCTGGGCAGCACGCTCCACGGCCTCCTGGAGTATCGCATCGACAAGATCGCCCTCGCTGGCAACCACGGGCGCGGCATGCGCCTGCTGCACCGTGGACCAGCGCTCAAGGATCGACTCCCTGTGCTGTGTAAACAGCGCCTCCTCCCACAGCAGCCTGATCGCCAGCAGACCGATAATCGTGTCGTCCTGGCCGTCGCCAAGCTCTGCAATCCACAGCCTGTAGCGTGCGTACTGCGACCAGCCGCTCAGCGACAGCAGGAGCTGGTGGAAATAGCTGGCGAATGCAGGCTCTTTGAGACCGAGACGACCCACGCTGATGGCTATGGCGTCGAACACATCCTCGGGTGCTGCGGCAACATGGGCGGCAAATCGCTCAAGACCCATGATCTCCGGCGTCAGATCATGGATCGCGTGCTGCCGATAGGCCTCCCAGGCACTCCTGCCCCGAGGCGCCGCCCACAGGGCCTGCCCCTCGTCGAAATAGCCAGCCGCCCAGGCGCCGAAACGATCTGCAAGCAAGCCCGGCCAGTCGAGACCGGTGCTATCCGCCACCAGATCCGCCACACTCGGCAAGGCCCGAGGTTCAGATCGCCCCGCAACCGATGCTTCCCGCAGGGCCGGAATATCTGCCGGTTTGCGGACATCCGGGCAGGCATCAAGCGCCGCCGCGAGATCCTCATCGGTCAGCTCGCCCGAGGCAATGCGGTCGAGATACCACTGCCGTGGCATTACCACGGATGCACCACCAACACGCGCGAGCCGTGCGCCGGCTTCCGCCAATCCCTCGTTCACCTGACCGAGAAAAGGATTAACGGCCACGCTCGAGGACAGCGGCCACAGAGGCGGAATCTGCCGAGCTGCCTTGTCTGCGGCCGCTGCGATGACGGAACGGTTCATATGCTGTTCAGATTGCATGCTATTGGGTCTCCCGTTGCATTGATTCGTTTGCATGACGCACGGACCAGTTGCCTATCAAGCGGTCAAAGAGTGCATTTGCGTAGAGTCCATTCGATAGATGGACACGCAGCCCGGCCACTGCCGGGTGGTAAGCCCAGAGGGGAAACATGGACTGCGCAATAGCGACAAGGCCGAAGCTGAAAACAGCCAGGACGATAAGGGTCCACTCGAGTCCACCCGCTTCGGGAGTCGCAGGGAGGGTGCCGGCTGTCAGCCACTCACTGCCGCGCTGGAGCGCGAAATAACCCAGAGAGACCAGGACGGAATAGCGCAAGGTGCGCATAGTCAGCGCGCGGGGTGCGGCATCGGCGAGTCCCTGCGCCAGTAGATAGGCAACGCCGAAGATCAGAATGGCGCCCAGCGCGATGGCCTGTACGGATTTCCCGTCAATGCCGAAGATGAAGCCGATCACTGCATAGATCGCCAGCGCCAGGGCAAACGCGCGTCCAACGGCGCCGAGTCGGGGCACGGCAACAGGGCCCGGTCGACGGATTGCCGCCACGGCGTCTACCGCGGTGCCCGATACCAGGAAGGCATGTGCCTTGTACAGCGAGTGTGCAACGATGTGCAGCAGTGCAAGCGGGAACAGCGCGAGGCCGCACTGCATTATCATGAAACCCATTTGCGCGATGGTTGACCAGGCAAGTGAGGTCTTTACCGCCGGCTGCGCGAGCATGGCAAGACCCCCAAGCAGCGCACTGATACCTCCAACAACCACCAGCACCGCCAGAACGCCGGGGCTGAGCAGCATCACATCTGCAAAGCGCACCAGGAGGAAGCCCCCGGCATTGATAACGCCTGCGTGCAGCAATGCCGAAACCGGCGTCGGCGCCTCCATCACCTCGGTCAGCCAGCCGTGCATCGGGAACTGAGCCGACTTGAGGACCGCGGCAAGCGCAAGCAGACCGGCAGCCCATTGCGCCGTGCCCGGTGCATCGCCCTCACGGGCGGCGGTAAGAATGGTCGCTATGTCTGCTGTGCCGTAGCCGATTGACAGCAGAATAGCTGCAGCGATCAACGCCGCATCGCCGGCCCGGGCGACGATAAGCTTCTTGCGTCCGGCACGGGCAGCCTGGACACGGTCGCGATAAAACGTCAGCAAACGCTGCAGACAGAGGCTGGTAGCGATCCATCCAAAGACGAGTTGGTAGAGATTCCCCGCCTGGACGAGGAACAGGACGGCGGCCAGCGTCGCCAGCATCCAGCCAACGAATACCCCCTGCCGGGTTTCGCCATCCAGGTAGGAAACCGAGTAACGCAGTACCACCCAGCCGACGAACGCCACCAGAATGAGCATGCTTGTGCTGACGACATCGAGGCGGGTCGAAAGGACCACATCACCCACACCGACAAGCTGCAGGGTTGCAGCGCCCTGCGACACCAGAAGCGCTGCTGAACCAATGGCGACAGCCAGTGATGCAAGCGCCGCCACCTCGGCAAGACGCAGCACCTTGTATGGACGCTGGCCGGGTCGCGCAAAGGCAACAATGGCTGCGGTGATGAGAAGAGCCGGTGCAATCATCGGCAAAACAGTGAACATGAGGTTGACCTCCCGTGGGTTATGACGCGGGGGAGGAGACTACGTAGTGGCAACTGTTATTAAAAATGCATTTTTTATATTTTTCGTTCTTTTTTACAGAAC
>JBHEPQ010000253.1:0-7461 GCA_046260215.1 Chromatocurvus sp. | reverse complement strand
GTTCTCCTTCGCCTCCCGGCGATAAATGCCCCTTGGTCCGGGGCGCTGTTCCAGTTCACCGCTGGCGGCATCCATACGGCACCGCCAGTGTTTACCCTCCTGTGTTCACCTCCCTGTGTTCACCTCCCTGTCATATTCCTGTAACACAAAGGTGGTATGGATACCCGGATACTATGGGAAGTGTTTAGTAAAATCTATCCTGTAACAGTTTTGTCACAATAAGTTCATAAACCCTGCATCCGCAGTGAAAGCATGTGTATTCTATAAAATATAATAAAAACAGATACCTATGTTATTTTTTGCCTCAGTCGAACAGGCCGTGGACAAACCATTGTCGCCCAATGCGATCAAAAAATACCCAGAATGCTTCGCCGCGTGCGTTTTTTGCCACGAAGTAGTCGCGGCTGGCGGGGCTATGCCACCAGCCGTCCTCGATGCGTTCCGGGCCGCAGACCAGGGTTAGGACGCCGTTCCAGTACAGAGTATCGGCGTCCTGCTGACGTGCGGGCTGCGGCTGTGGCAGTAGCCAGAACGGCCGTCGTGTCGTGTGTGCTGCGCCTGTGCGCGATGTCTGGGGATGGACGGCGGTGCGGTGTACGGCGAATTCCGGCAGGTGCTCGCTGCGCGGGGCGACGTGCTGTACCGCAGGTAGCCCCAGGCGGTTACGCAAGCGGTCCGGCAGGTTCTCAAGCGGTTCATCACCTGCCCCGCCAAACAGGTCAGCGCTGGCCGGTGTCGCGCTCTCCAGTTGCGGACTCTCGAGAACGATAGTCTCCACGCCGTCGATCAGTGACTGGCGCTCCAGGCGGGCCGTGGTCAGCAGGCCCCAGAGCCGCGCGCTGGCCATGCTTTCACTGGCGCGTACTGTGAGTGATTGTCGACGGTGGTCGGCACTCACAAAACACCAGTGGATTTCCCGTGTGTTCTGCTGCGTGTTCTGCAGGAAATGCTGCAGCGACTCGAGAAGCAACGTGATTGCTGGCTGCATTTCCTGCAGGTTGCTGATTTCGTAGCCGAACAGATAGCTGTCGCTGAACTGCGACGGCGGCAGGAATTCTGCCTCGCGGTCGTGAATACGCCCGGTAACCTGCCCCAGAAGCGTAACCAGTGCCTGTCCGCAGCGCCTGCCAAGGGCGGGGGCCGGCAGCTGTAGCAGATCGCCCAGCGTATGCAGTCCGGCTTTGTCCAGGCTGTCGAGGCCCGGTGTCAGGGGGCTTAACAGGGACAGTGGAAGCGGCGCCAGCCGGCGTTCAAGGGCGCCACCGGGGTCGAGAGCGGCGTCAGGCGAGGCAAAAGTGAGCAGCCAGGCAGCCTTCGGGGTCGCCGCCAGGGCGATATCGACATGGTAGCGGCGCTTACCGAGATCCTGATCGACCTGGCGGAGCAGGCTGTTCAGTCCGCCAAACAGACGCAGACAGCCGCCTACCTCAAGCAGCAGGCAGTTGCCGCGCCAGGCATACAGAGTCGGCGTGATGCTGTAGGCCCAGCAGCACAGTTCCTGCAGACAGCGGGCCTCGGCTGCGGGATCCCGGTCCAGAAGCTGCAGGCTGTGTTCTCCACACAGGGTCCTGGCCGTAGCAATGCCCATTCCCGTCTGCAGGCCGCAGGCAATGGCACTGTCGTTCAGGCACGATAGTCGCTGCCGTTCCACCACGGCGCGGGGAGCATCATCATCCCGACTCAGGCACTGCAGCGAGAGCCGGCTGAAGCGCAGGCACAACCAGAGCATAGCAAACTCAATACTGTATGGATGTACAGTATTGATGATAACGGCCTGGTTCGTCTACCCCGACATATTGGAATTTTATCGGTCATTACGCCATGATGCGCCTCGCCATTCATACCCGGGGAGTTCATCTTGAAACAACAATGTAACCGTTTACTGGCGCTGGCCCTGCTGTTCGCCATCGCCGTGACTGCCTGCTCTGACAGTGACGACAACGCAACATCGGGCGCGGCAACGGGCGCGGCAGATCGCAAGGCCGACAATGTGTCGAGCGTTGATCAGGAGTCACCCGCAGACTTTCGTGAATTCCTTGAGCAAGCTTACGCCCAGGATATGGAGCGCTATCCGCTGACGGCGACCTACCGGGGGATCAAGACCAACAATGACAAATGGAACCCGGTTTCTGACAGTTTTCAGCAGGAGACCCGTCAACTGAACCAGGCGCGGTTGCGGCAGCTGCGTCAGTTCGATCGCGACAGCCTGAGCGAGGGCGAGCAACTTTCCTATGATCTTTACAGGCTGAATCTGGAGCGTCGGCTGGCCAGCGACGAGTTCCGCCATCACCATTACGTGATTCACCAGTTCAGTGGCCCGCACACACTCGTGCCGAGCACGCTGATCAATATTCACCGCATCGCCGACCGTCAGGACGCCGAGGACTACATCGGGCGCCTGCGCAACGTGGCCACGTATTTCGACCAGGTTATTTCACAGATGGCTATCCGCACGGAAAAAGGCCTGTTCCTCGCCGACTGGCAGTACCCGCAGATGCTGGAAGCGGCGCAGAATGTCATTACCGGTGCCCCTTACGATGACAGTGGCAAGGACTCCACGCTCTGGGAAGACTTCAGGAGTAAAGTGGCGGCGCTGGAGCTTGAGGACGACGAACGCGCAGCCCTGCTCGACGAGGCCAGGTCTGCACTGGAGAGCGTCGTCAAGCCGGCGTATCAGCGCCTGATTGCGGCCATCGCCCAGCAGGCGCAGAAGGCGACTGACGCGGATGGCGTATGGAAATTTCCCGACGGAGACGAGTTCTATGCGCAGAATCTGCGCTGGTTCACCACTACCGATCTGACCGCCGATGAGATTCACAGTATCGGTCTCAGCGAGGTGGCGCGCATCCACGAGGAGATGCGTGTCATCCAGCGTGCGGTAAATTTTGATGGCGACCTGCCCGCCTTCTTCGACTTCATGCGCGAGGACGAGCAGTTCTACTACCCGAACACCGAGGCCGGCCGCCAGGCCTATCTTGAGGAGGCGCGCGCGGCGATCGACGCCATGAGTCAGCGCCTGCCCGATTACTTCGGTCTGCTGCCCGAGGCCGAGCTGGTGGTCAAGCGCGTGGAGGCGTTCCGCGAGCGCTCGGCCGGCAAGGCGTTCTACCAGGCACCGCCGAAGGATGGGTCGCGCCCCGGAATCTACTACGCCAACCTGTACAACATGGCAGACATGCCCAAATACCAGCTCGAGGCGCTGGCGTTTCACGAGGGTGTCCCCGGGCATCACATGCAGCGCGCCATCACCGTGGAGCTGGACGATATTCCCGAATTCCAGAAGTACGCGAGCTTTACGGCATTCACAGAGGGCTGGGGCCTGTATACCGAGGAACTGGCCAAAGACATGGGTTTTTACGAGGACCCCTATTCCGACTTCGGTCGTCTGGCGATGGAGCTGTGGCGCGCCTGCCGGCTGGTGGTGGATACCGGAATACACAGCAAGCGCTGGACCCGCGAAGAGGCGATCAACTATCTGGTTGAAAACACCCCGAACTCACTGGGGGATTCCACCAAGGCAATCGAGCGCTATATCGCCATGCCCGGGCAGGCGACGGCCTACCTGATTGGCAAGCTGAAGATCATGGAGCTTCGCGAAGAGGCACGCACGGCACTCGGCGAAGATTTTGATATCCGCGACTTCCACGACGAGGTGCTCAAGGATGGCCCTGTGCCATTGTCCATTCTTGAAAAAAAGATCGATGCAATGATTGAAGCGAAGACGGGTTGAGAATGTTATCGGCGGCGGGAGTCCACTATATCCCGCCGCTTTCCATCAGATAGGTGATCGCGCCCTTGATCACAAAACCCAGAATTCCCATTCCGAGCGCTATGAACAGAATCAGTGTGCCAAACTTGCCGGCATTGCTGCTGTGGGCGAGATCCCAGACGATAAAAATCATGAACAATATCAGCCCGCCTACGCCAATACTCAGGCCGTAGTCCGTTAGCCAGGCGTCCATAAAACGATTTCAAGCGCCATGCTTGACGTGGGTTGTCAGCTGCGGTTCCACATTCAATGAGTTGGTGACAAGACAGTTGTCCTCTGCCTTGTGCAGCAGTTTTTCCGCCTTTTCCGCTTCTGTTCCCGCCGGCACGGTGAGTGTGGCTGTAATGTGCACAGCAGTGAAGCGCGTGACGCGGTCCACCCGGTCGAGAGTTCCCTCGGCGCTGCACTCCAGGTTCGTCCAGTCCAGCTTGGAGGCCCTGGCAATAGCGCGGAACGTGAGTATGAAACAGTCGGCTACCGCGGCAACCAGCAGTGATTCCGGCGACCATTGATCGCCGGGCCCGCCGAATTCGGCCGGCGCTGCGCTGCTGATGTCGGGAACATTGGATGCACTCAATGTAATGCTGTTGGCTTCGGTGCCCGTGGCGGTCACGCTGTAGTGGTGGGGTAGATCCTGCATGTGCGGTTTCCTGTTGGTTCGTGTATAGCCGTTATAACGATAAAGACCCGCGCTTGCTACCCACACGGTGCGGCATTTCGGCGCACCGTTTTGCAGATGGATCAGTGTGCGATCGGCGTTTCCAGCGCAAATCGGTCTGCCGCGGTGCCTGGCAGCTCCCAGAGCTGTGGCTGGCCGGGGATATCCTCCGTGACCGGCAGCTCGACAGTCAGACCCTGCTTGCCCCCGCGCTGTTTCATCAACTGCACCTGGCGGTATGCCGGCATCTGCAGTCGCAGAGCCGCGGGAGCATGCTGCTGCCCCGCCTGGGTGGCGCGAAACAGCACCGACAGGCTGCTGCCGCTGGTGGCGGCAAGCTGCAGCTTGCGCAGTTCGCTATAGCGGTAATCGGCACTGCCCAGCCAGCTGAATACGGCGCTGCAGGTGCTGCTGCGCAGCGCCTGCTCGGTGCTCCAGAGCAGGTCCTCGCGGTTGCGCGGATGCACCAGTAGCACCTGACGCGTGTCGATGCCGCGGGCGGCGAGCAGCGGGGCATAGGGAATGAAGGGCGGAGCGATGAAGATCAGCCACCGCGGCTGCCGGGCGCTGAGGCTTGCCATGGCTGGCAGGAACAGGCCCATGGCGCCCATGCCGGAGGTATCGCTGAGGAGTTCGATCGTGTTGCCCAGGGGCCAGCCGCACCCGCGCAGAACAGCATCCAGCGTACTGTAGCCGGTAGGCAGATGCTCGCGACAGTGACGGTCGCTGTTGGCGGCGCTACGGGTGGGGGTAAAGTGTTCGGCGCGACCGACCCAGGTATCCTGGCGGCGCATGACCTGCTCGAGTACGCTGTTCATAATGATTTTCCTCTGGTGACCACTTCGATTGCTGTATGGATATACAGTATCGCCGGTAGTGAAAAAGCGCAAGCGGGATCGGTCAGCACCTGCCTGAAAAGACGACAGGTCGGGATGCGGTCTTATGCTGTAGGGTGAAGATCGACCCGCCGCGCGAGGGCCACCAGAAGGGTCTCGAGATGCTGCCAGGCGTCGCCCGGACCGTAGCCTTTGGTGGCTGCATCGGCATTCAGCGCCAGCTGGAGAAGCTGCGACAGACTGCGTCCATCGTGACGCTCCAGTGCCGCCCCCACCACGGACAGTCGGGACTTCCACACCCGCTGTTGCTGCAGCGCCTGCTGCGCCTGCACACCCCGTGCGCAGTCTGCGACCAGCGCCTGCAGGAGACGCAGCTCCCGCGAAAATACCCACATCATTACCGCGAGTTCCACGCCTTCGGCGCGCAGGCCCTGCAGCATGCGCAGGGCGCCACGAGCATCACCTGCCAGCGCGGTATCGAGCATATTGAATACGCCGAAGCGCGCGCTGCTGAGCACATTATCGGTCACGCTGTCGATATCGATGACCTGCTGTTCGCCGAGAAGCGCCAGCTTTTCGATTTCCTGGGCCGCCGCAAGGAGGTTGCCTTCCGTGCGCTCCGCGAGCAGCGTGGCGGCATCGGCAGTCAATCGAAGGCCTGCCGCCGACGCGCGTTGCTGCAGCCAGCGCGGCAGCTCGCCGGGTTTGATCGGCCACAGGCTCAGCGTACCGCCTGTGCTGTCGATCGCGCGGAACCACTTACTGTTGGTCGCCGTGCGGTCCAGCTTTCCCGCGACTATCAGCAGCGTGTTGTCTGGTGATGGGTTGTCGAGGTAGCGGCACAGAGCTTTGCTGCCCTCGCTGCCGGGTCTGGCGTCCGGCAGACGCAGCTCCAGAAGCTGCTGCTGTGAGAACAGTGACAGATTGCTGGCATGCTGGAGCAGTTCCTGCCAGTCAAAATCCCGTCCGGCATCCATGACCACGCGTTCACTGCAGCCATGCTCGCGGGCGGCAGCGCGAATGCTGTCGGCGCACTCCTGCACCAGCAGGGTCTCGTCGCCGCTGACCAGATACACCGGTAACAGGGTCTTGCGCAGATGTCCCTCGAGTTTCTCGGGGTAGATTCGCATCAGCGCTCGCTGGCGGCGAAGAATGCAATGCGGCGCATGATCTGCTGCGCCAGTCCAACGCGCATTTCACCGCGCAGAATGCGGATCTCTTCTGCCTTGCCGACGACGTTTCGCGGGTCGTTTTCCATCTGCTTTGTGATGATGGCATCGTCCGGCGGCAGCAGCAGCTCGCCGTCGCTGCCGCGTACTGAAAAGGTGGCACGCAGGGCCAGTTCGAACTCGGCGGCCCGCGCCTGGGCATTGATGGACAGGTTGCGCTGGCTGAAGCGCTCCTGGCCCAGATCGAGCGTGTAGGCTGCCTCACTGGCCGGCAGCCAGCGTATGCCGCTGGCGGTAAAGCGCGTGCGCAGCACGCGGCTGAGCTCGCTGTTCGGGCTGGGCGTGTTCAGGTGCATGGACTGCCATTGATCCGGCAGGGCCGATCCACCATCGCTGCCGCGCAGCTGAAAACCGCAGCCGACCAGACCGCTAAGCAGCAGAAGCAGAACCCAGAAACCCAGACGGCTGCGCACCACGTTCATCCCACCACGATGTTCACCAGTTTACCGGGGACCACGATGACCTTGCGCACCGTCCTGCCCTCGATAAACCGCTGCACGTTTTCCTGCGTCAATGCCGCGTCCCCCGCGCCGTCACGATCGATGTCTGCGGGCACGCCCATCTTTGCCCGCACCTTGCCGTTCACCTGGACCACCATCTCGATGCTGTCGCGCACCAGCGCGCTTTCGTCCACCGATGGCCAGGGGGCGAGCATGGCGTCGCCGTCGCCGCCAAGCATCCGCCACAGGTGATGGCAGATGTGCGGGACAATAGGGCAGAGCATGCGCACGACCGCATCCAGTGCCTCGCCGCGCACGGCACGGGTTGGTTTGCTGTCGTCATCGAGCCTGCCTATGTCGTTGCACAGCTCCATGACTGCCGCGATAGCCGTGTTGAAGGTCAGCCGGCGGCCAAAGTCATCGCTGACCTTGGCGATGGTCGCATGGGTCTTGCGGCGCAGCTCGCGTTGCTGATCATTGAGCGCCTCGACGTCCATCGGCGGGGACGCGCCCCCGGCGACATGCTCAC